>JACRLR010000019.1 GCA_016219645.1 Nitrospirota bacterium | reverse complement strand
TTATTCCCCACTCGAGGGTAGGTTACCCATGTATTCCTCACCCGTTCGCCGCTTTACAAACGTATTGCTACGTCTTCTCGCTCGACTTGCATGTATTAGGCGCGCCGCCAGCGTTCGTTCTGAGCCAGGATCAAACTCTCATAAAGGTGTTCTTAGAATTTGGACCAAGGGCCACCACTTCAATACACTTACACCATTGCTCAACATTCTCTATTCAGTTGTCAAAGAACGATAGAAACGAACACGCGAGCCGTGCACTTTACTCCGTGCATAGACGCGTGTCAAGGGACCCGCTCGAGGCACTCTGCTTCGGGTAGTTTCCCTCTGATACCGCACCGTGACTCGCCGTCAGGCGCGGTCAACAGGTAGGACACAGCAACCAACTAACGGCGGTAAGATAGCAAGGCATTTTACAGGAGTCAAGGCCCATTTCCGTGTATAATTTGGCGTCATGTCGAATGACCCAACATCATTCGCTCTGCGACGACGGACCATATTGAAAGCGCTGGGTCTCGGCACAGTCGCCGGCCTGACCGGAGGCTGTGACGCGGTCGGCGGAGTCTTCGGCCGCATGTTCGCGGTGCCACCGCGCGAAACCACTTACTTCACCCCGACGTCAAAATTCTATGTCGTGAATTACGCCGATGGCGCCGTCTCCATGACGCGTGACGTGAACATCGAACAATGGAAATTGCACATCAAGGGAGAGGTAAAGCAGCCGATGTCACTCGGCTGGCGCGATATTCTCAACCGCGACTCCTATGATCAAGTCTCGACACTCATGTGTATCGATACGCTGCCGGGCGGCGACAGCATGGGGAACGCAACATGGCGAGGCATTTCGCTGAAGAAGCTGCTCAAAGATGCCGGTGCCGATGAAGAAACCGCGCGCGATGTGGTGTTCCGCGGCATCGATGGTTACGACGACAGCATTCCGTTCACGCGGGCTATGAGCGACGATGTGATGCTCGCCTTCCTGATGAACGGCGAAAAACTGCCGAGGGAACACGGTTTCCCGATTCGCCTCATCGTCCCGGGCCTCTACGGCATTAAGAATGTCAAATGGATCGCCGAGATCGAGGTCTACCCCGGTGACTATCAAGGCTACTGGCAGCGCAAAGGCTGGACCGACGACGGCACGATAAAAATCTTTTCACGCATCGACAGCCCCGGCCATTATCAAACACTCCGCGGGCCAGAACAACTGTTCCGTGGCATCGCCTTCGGCGGGCCCAACAGCATCAGCAAAGTTGAATTGAGCTTCGACGCCGGTCGGACATGGAACGAGTGCCAGATCGAACCGCCCATGTCACCCTACTCCTGGGTAATCTGGAGCTATACCTGGAAACTGCCTCAACGAGGCAAATTCCAAACCGTCGTCCGCGCGACGGATACCAAGGGGCAGCTGCAGATCGCGGAGATCGTCCGGCCGCAACCAGCGGGGGCGAGCGGACTGCACACCATTATAGCGGACGTTGAACAGGTCTAGCCTACCTACCCTTGCCAGATATTATCGAGTTGCGATAACCTGGGACAGTGATTGAGACCTTCGGGAATCGACTTGCAGAAGACCTGTTTGATGACCGACGCTCGAAAGCTGTGCTGCAGTGCCGGAGTAGGTGGTACTGGACGATCAAGCAGCGCGCAGTTTGCCGATTTCCTGTGATTTTCTGGGGTCTACCTCTCGGTGTCTGACGTTTCATATCGCTCATGATGTCATGTAATCGATTTTGAGATAGGTTCTACTCTATGTGCACGACGCGGCAGAACTCGGAGATCTTCGCGAACCGCCTGGCAATCGACTGGAAGCACTGCGAAGAGACAGGAAAGGATTTCATTCGATACGGATCAATGATCAGTGGCGTGTGGTTTTTCGCTGGCAAGACGGAAACGCCTACGAAGTCCAAGTCATAGATTACCATTGAGCCCCGAAGGAATGAGAGAGGTGGTGCAATGAGACTCCCCAAGAACCCATTTCATCCTGGCGAGATGTTGCTCGAAGAGTTTCTGATTCCCGGAAAGATAACCCAAGCCGCACTGGCCCAGAAGCTTGGCTGGACACGCGCACGTCTGAATGAACTCATCAACGGCAAACGCGCCATTACAGCCGACTCTGCCATCGACCTCTCACGCGTGCTCGGCACTTCGGCCAAGCTGTGGATGAATCTCCAGGCAACCTATGATCTCGATAAAGCGCTCCGCCGAAGAAAAATTGCGTAGTCTTGCTTGTACTGCTGGCCTAGAAGTTGCGCATTGGATCAATCACTGTGAAGAAGCCTACTACCAAGAAACGATCGCGGACGAACTGGGCAAGAATTGACGCGATCAAGGACCGCGAGATCGATCTTTCTGATATCCCGGAGCTGGGCAAGGCTTTCTTTAAGCGTGCCACGCTGAGGCTTCCTGAACCAAAGACCGCCGTCACCATTCGATTGGATCGTCAGGTCTTGAATTGGTTCAAAGCAAAGGGGCCTGGCTATCAAACACGAATCAACGCCCTTCTCAGGGCATATATGGAGGCGCACAAAGGAGTGCGGTGAGGGTGTAGCAGGTGTGCTTTGTGCTCGCGGAACGCGCGGCCTCAGAAGGCCCTCGTTCAACGCGCGCAGTAAACCACACCCGCAACGCCCTCACTAAAGAGATAGACGAACGAACAAGTCGGTCTCAACGGTGGTGACTGATGTGATCGCCCTGCTCGCAGAACGCGCACGATGAAACTGTGCTCGTCCGATGCGCGCAGTGAACGACAGTCCGGTCGTCCTCGCTGAGAGAGAGTTGAGAACAATAAGAACACCTGCCAGCGCCGTTCTCACTCGTATGCCCACCTCAACAGCAGTGCCGCGATTCTTAGTTCGCTGATGGCAAATTGATAGACTACAACTCCATCTCATCTCTGCTTGAAGATGGCGTAAAGAGCCCAAAAGTTATTGTATTTACCAGCCGTCTCACCATAGCCCGGAAGCATTAGCGCCCCGCAGGTTGCCTTATAACCATCAAGACGCCTTCCCAACGGCTTCCATCCCACTCCGCGACATCCATCTGGAACTATAGAATGTGTTCCACTCCTCCACCATCTTTGAACCTCAGGGGACCAGGTGAAAGCCAACAACACGCCGTAGCTGTTAGCCAGTTTTGGACAATACCAGGCATTATCTTCATCCAAGCGAAATCTTTTAATTCGTTTCGCGTCATCAGATAGTTCTTTGGCCTTTACCGCTGACTCCAACCTCTTACCCTCTATTACAACCATGGCTCTAGATTTCCGGTTGAGAGCAAGCATATCAAGCCTAGACCCCGCGTTTTTTCTGAACGAGACTTCTGTGACGAGGTGCCATCCCGACTCAAGGAAGCAGTGTCCGACATGAGCAGTGATATTTCGTTCCGACATATCATTGTCACCGACCGCGGGCCAGTAACTTTCTGTCATAGACTTAATAAGGGAACGAATCCCTTGTCTGATTATGGCCTCAACCGTCTTAGACTTCATCTGTACCTCCAAAGGATTCTCACTCAGCCCATGCTACTGCAAGCTGGGACCGTACCGCTCGGCGAAGTCGCTGAACACCTTCTGAAACGTGCGCTGGTTAATGGCCGGCCGCATCAAACGCTCCGGCAAGAAGGAGCGCTTACTTTCTTGGCCGTTTCTTGGCCAGGTTCCAGAAGCCACGCGGATCAGTGACCCTCAAACCACTGATTTCATCCGCCACATCCAGCAAATCTTTGTCGCCCGTGATGAACACATCGGCCTTGGCAGCTAATGCGGGAGTGAGAACCTGTCGAATGCCATCGGCACAGAGCCAATGCGTCGCAAGCCTGCTGACGAAAACATTGGTATCGAGACAGACCTTCACGAGACGGTTTTGAAAACGTCCTTGTCCGTGAGAAAGCCTCGCGCTTCCGCAAAGGGCATGGCCTTGTGGCGAAGCGGCTCAAACGTCATCAATGAGAGCTGCCGGCGAAGCGCATCTCGCACGACCTCGCTTCGCTTTCGTTTGGAGCGACGGCAGAACTTGTCGAGCATCCGATCAAGCGCTCGATCAAGTCGAATCGTGACCGTGGTTCTCATATCACACAATGTATTACGAATCCCCTGAAAACGAAAGTGAGTTGCCTTCGATCCCTGTCTAATCCGTACTCACCAGTCTGACCCCCACCGCGAAGTTCGTCTCACTCGCCTTGATTTCGCCTCTGTCTCCGTCTACAGTCCCTTTCTCCACACAGCGCAGATTCACGGAGTCAAATATGGGCGAGACCCGCGTCGATCTTGAACATCTGTTGGAAGACCTGCGGGATGCCTATCCCTACAGCATCGCGGAAACGATCCTCACCGAAATCATCGCCAACTCGCTGGACTCGGGGGCCAGCCGGATCACCATGACGGCTGACCCAGCGCAGTCCACGCTGACCGTCATAGACAACGGGTCCGGCATGCAGCGGAAGGCGATGCGCCAGTATCACGACATCGCTGCCAGCACGAAAGTTCGCGGCCAAGGCATCGGGTTTGCCGGAGTCGGCATCAAACTCGGATTGTTAGTATGCGAAGAGGTGCTCACGGAAACCAAGCGCGGCAGCACACACGTAGCGACGCGGTGGCACTTGGCTTCGCGCCATCGCGCGCCCTGGCAATGGGTGCCCCCGATCGGACTGGTTAGCGAGCAGGGTACTGCGGTGAGGTTGAAGCTACAAACCCCACTCTCTCCTCTTCTAGACCCTGGATTTGTCGAAGGGGTGATGCGTCGGCATTTCCAGCCGTTGCTTGAATCTCCCTTCGATTCCTTTCTGGCCTCCTATTACCCAGCTGGGATTGCCTTCGAAGTGAATGGACGATTGTTGGAGAGGTCTCCCCTGTCGACGCCTGAGCAAGCCCCGTTGACCATTCGATTGGCCCGGCGGCGCAAACCTTCGGCGTTGGGATATCTGTCCCGCCATCCCGCGCCATTGCCGGAGGATCAACGTGGCGTGGCGATCAGCACGTTGGGGAAAGTCATCAAACGAGGATGGGACTGGCTGGGCGTGACGTCGTTGCAGTCGGAACGGATCAACGGCTTAATAGAAGTCCCGGACCTGGCGGCCTCACTCACGCTCAACAAAGGGGATTTCATCCGAACGGGCACCAGAGGGGCTGCCTACCTTGCCTACCGGAAGGCGATCCAAGAGGCAGTCTCTAGACAATTGGAAGCTTGGGGCGATGGGCGTGCTGGAACTCCTGAAGCCTCATCCCGAATGATGCGGCCGTTGGAGCGAGATCTGGATCGAGTGCTGGAAGAATTATCCGACGACTTTCCGTTACTCGCCTCACTCGTCGAACGCCGAGCCGGTGGCCAAAAACGATTGCCGATCGATGCCAAAGCACCAAACATCTCAGCGGGAACAGAATCCCTTGTAATCCTGACCGGCACATCGATAGACGAACCGCGTCCGAATGAGACCGAACCAACTCAGCCGGAAACACCCGCTCAGCCTACCGACCAGGACACAACGGCGACCGAGCCTGCGACGGCCGCAATCCCTACTTCACCGTCTGCCATGTTCCCTGGTCAAGGACGATCTCGTGCTCCGATGCGCTATGGACTGGGCGTTCAGTTTGAGGATCGCCCCGATGATTCTGAACTGGGCCGGCTCGTTGAGTCCACTGTGTGGATCAACCAAGCCCATCCAGCCTATCGACGCGCGCTGGCATCCCGCTCCGTGGGTTATCACATTTCGCTCGCCGTCGCCCTCGCGCTGGCCCCCTTAGCCGTGGAACCGGATCATGAGCATAACTTCATCACCAAGTTTCTATCCCACTGGGGCCAGGCGCTCGATCAGCCCCAAGGACGCCGTCGTCGCCCGCGAAAGTGATTGAGCGACGGTTCGTCGTGTAGCTGCCCCAAAACCCTATCCTGATATTCGAAGGAGACCTGGCTTGGTCCTATCTGCGCGCGTCCAACGAGGGTCTTCTGAGACCGCGCGTTGCGCGAGCAGACCTCGCTTCATTTTCCCCTCCCAACCGCTGCTAAAGCCACAATAGTAGGCTGACAGGCGGAAACGGAGATCGCCATCACCGGAGAGGGCGGGACACAACTTGCCGCAGCTCGCGACTGTTGCTCTTCACTTCCCCCCCCCCTCTTGTCGTTGCTGTGGGGGACAAATAACGAGGGCGACGGTCATGCTCTCACTGCGCGCGGCTTTCTCACCCGCCCACCCACTGGCACGCCGAGACGTGCCATTAGCCCGAGCGAGGGGCTTTCAGAGGCTCGCGCGTTGCGCGAGCACAAGAGCATGATCGTCGCCCTCGTCGCTTCGAATCTTTTTTTTATTTTCCGAACGCCTTTTTCAGCAGCGGCTCCATCTCACCTTTGGCCGCCATCGGATCCAGAATATCGGTATCGCCGTAAAACTGCCCGTCGATGAACACCTTGGGGAGCGTCGGCCAGTTGGTCATCTTAACCAGCGCCTCTCGCTTGGCCGGTTGAGACAGGACGTCGATGAGCTCAAACGGATACCCGTACTTGTCGAAAAACTGAATCGTTTCCCTTGTGAACCCGCACATCGGCATCGATTTGGTGCCCTTGCCATAAATCAAAATCTTGTGCGCGGCGACTTCCTTGTTGATTTCGTCTTGAATGGGATCTGCCATAGGTCGGCCTCCTAAGCTTCGTCGGTTGTTCGAGCAGTAATTTCGAGCGCATGAATTCGCCCATCTTTCATCGGGACATCCAAGGATTGATAGACCAAACGATGCCGGTCCAGCAGATTCTTCCCCGCGAAGGCAGCCGAGACCACCATCACCTTCAGATGATCCATCGTGCCGGTTCGATCCGATACCGTGACGACAGCATCCGGCATCATCTTCCGCACATATTCCGTCAGCACATCAGGTGTAATCATGCCCTCTCCAATTCAGTGGCTACGAGATTACCTCAGCCCCGGGCTGAAAGGCAATTCGGACCCTCTCTCGTCTATCTGGTCTATTCGGTCTATCTGGTTTGTCCGGTCTTAGTCTGGTTCAACCAAACACACGAGACAGACCAGATAGACGAGATAGACCAGAGAAACCAGACAGACCAGATGCTGGTGGTGGATTTCAGCACATGATGGTGGATATCAACAAGAGCTGCGTGTATCACGTTCAACAATACTTCACTTTGCAAGGAATCTAATCCGTTTCTGCATGGCAATGCTGGCATGCTCATTGCGTTCCGGTGGAGCAATTACATGTGAGCCGATCATGATGCCTCCACATGTACCTATCAACAAAGGAGGGTGCCATGAGTGAGTTTAAATCCGGGTCCTTTATCGGAGGAGAGGCCTGCGAGGGACGGGTGCTTATAGTAGACGACGAGCCCGATATTCGCAAAGTCGTGAAGATGACCCTGCAGAAGGCCGGCTATGAAGTCCTTGAAGCGGAAAACGGTGAGAAGGCGATCGAGGTCATTAATTCGGGCGAAAACCGGCTTCTCCTCGATGTCGTGATCTGCGACATCCGTATGCCGAAAATCAATGGAGCTGAAGCCGTCGCGTACTTTAGAACAAACTACCCCCGTGTCCCGTTGATCGTGCTGACCGGTTTTCCTGACACCGATATGGCGACATCTTTCCTCCGGCAAGGTGTGGTCGATTATCTCGTCAAGCCGGTTGAAGGAGAGAAGTTGAGAGCCGCGGTCGCGCGGGCCATGGATCAACGCGAGCTTGCACGGCTGTGACCATGAGACGCCAATTCCCTCTGTGCCGAGGAGAAACATTCTTTGCTTTTCTCTCTTCGGGACAGCAAGGCACATGCCTGCCATAGGGAGACCGGCTGATATGGAACGGCCCCGCCATACCAAGGTCGCCATCGTCGGAGCGGGCCGCGGCGGTCACGCACTGCTAGACCTACTGCACCGAGTCCCGTCGATTGAAATCATCGGTATTGCAGACCGTAATCCCAACGCACCAGGTCTGCAACGAGCGCATGAGCTTCGCATCCCCGTCATCACCGATGTGCTGGACCTGATCCGCAACCATGGCGCGAGTCTGATTATGGATGTCACAGACGATCCGGAGATGGAAACCTATCTCCATGCCCACCGAGCTCCGACGACGGATATCCTCAGCGGATCATCCTCCCGGTTGCTGTGGGAACTGGTCCAGCATGAATCCATGCTGGAGGCAGAACTCCTCCAATCAGAAAAGCTTGCGGGGATCGGCTCATTTGCTGCGGGCATCGCCCATGATATCAACAACCCCCTGCAACTCATTTTGGGATTGGCGGAAAACCTCGCCGAGGAACGAGACCTGGCCGCCGTCCACGAACAAGCTCGTGACATTATTGAAGCGGTCAAACGGACGAGCGCCATCTGTCGGGACCTCACTCGGTACTCACGCCGCGCGTCTCCCCACGAGGATGTGCCGGTGTCTGTCAGCGGCAAGCTGGACGAGGCGCTGAGAATTGCGCGCTATGCTTCGAGCCTTCACGATATAGACATCATCAAACATTATCAGCCTGGGGCTGCGGTCCTAGGCAATCCGGATGAATTACTGCATGTCTTCGTGAACCTCATTACCAATGCGGTCCATGCCATGGAGCAGACCAGGGGGACCCTGACGCTCGAGACGGCCGTCCTTCACGGAGAGGTCAACGTCCGGATCTCCGATACTGGATGCGGCATCGCCCCTGAAAAAATCCCCGAAATTTTCGAGCCGTTTTTCACGACGAAGGCCCCGGGCAAAGGTACGGGGCTTGGACTCTATAACGTCAAAACCATCGTCAACAACATGCACGGAGTGATTGCGGTTGACAGTCAGATTGAAAAAGGCACGACCTTTACCTTGATCTTTCCCAACGGGGAACCGGGCGAACAGGGAGGCCTGTCATGAATTCGGCGCCTCCACCCGCTCCCCCCAACCGGCGATGGGGGCTCCAACCCAAACTGATCCTGTCCATGTTGCTCGTCGGAATGGTTCCCCTCATCGTAGGGCTCGGTCTCGCCTTTTGGCAGGGCTCTCGCGAGATCCAGGTCGTGAGCGGCGAGAGCTTCAAGGCCTTGGCCGAAGAGACAGCGCGAAAAGTCGATCTCTTGATGTCTGATGAAGTGGGCCGATCGGCACGGATTGCGGCAGACCCTTCGATGATCATGGAACTCGAGCAACGGCGAGATGCCCTGTTGGACATGGCAGAGGGTCCCCGCCGCGACAGGGCAGAGCAGCTCAAGAGGGGCTGGGAGGCCAAGGACCCAACAGCAGTCCAGTCCATCACGGGGAACAAAATGGCCGGGCTCATTCAAGAATATTTTTCAGGGGCCAAGAGCGAAGCCGATCTACTGATACCACAAGTGGTCCGCTCCGCCACCAAGATGCTGTACGTCACTGACGTCGAGGGCAACCTGGTTGCCTCTTCAAACACCTTGCCGCCCTATGCCAATAGAGACACCACCTGGTGGAAAGGCGCGTCCCACCGAGGGGTCGGCCAGCTCTTCATCGAAGACGTGCACTTCGACGAACAGGCTCAGAGCTATGTCATCAGCATTTCGCTTCCCATCATGGATCGCATCCGGTATGGAGTGGTCGGTGTCCTTCATCGCGTGATCGACGCCAAGGAGTTGATCTCGCCCTCGATCTCGCCCATTCGGTTCGGCAAGACCGGGCATGTGATGCTGATTGACCAACGCGGCATCGTCTTGAGCTGTCCCATCCTGCCGACCGGCGTCAAGCTCTCCGATGCAGAGCTCGTCCCCCTCGTCACGCCTCCTCAGCCCGGCTGGGTCAGTGCGCCGAGTGATGGCCACGGAGGGCAATCGACCTCGATCATCGGATTCGCCCCGATGCCGGAAACCAGTCGTGCCACCAATAGCGAGCTCGGCAAAGGTTCCTGGCATACCTTTGTCTGGCAAGCCTCCGACGAACTTTTTGCTCCCATCCGTCACTTCCTTATCTGGATGGCTGTTTTCAGTCTTGTCGCCGTCGGACTGATGACGTCGCTCGGCTACCTTGCAGCCAAACGCATCGTCACACCAGTCCGGCGATTACAGGCCGCGGCGCAATTGGTCGGACGTGGCGAACTTCAGCAACCCATCGCCATTCAGACCGGCGATGAGATCCAGGACCTGGCCGACGAGTTCAACCGGATGAATCGTCAATTGGAAGCGGCCTTTGCGGGTCTGACCGATCAAGTGGCCATCAAAACGCAACAGGTGGAATCTCTGCTTCACTCGACGGATGAGATCCTGGATGCAGTCCCGACCCCGATCATCATGGTCAATAAAGACGAACAGGTGCAGTACATCAACCGGGTCGGGCGCGACTCCTTTCAGGCGCCAGATGACACAACCGAATCCATCCCGTTGTTCGAAATACTGCCTGTCGACGCAAGTTTACGAGAGCATTTGCAAAAAGAATTCCGACGCGCGCGAAACGGGGGCACAGTCGAGACAGCGTCTGGGACAGAAGATACCGCTGCTGTCAACCGCGCCCGTGATCCGTTGGCACCTGAGACGGGGATGGCGGAACCAAACAATCGCCAGGAGATTCAGATCGGCTCCAGACGATATCACTATCAGTGGTTTCACATGGTAGGGAGAAACCGAGGAGAGGATCGGGTCGGCTTGGTCTTCAGGGATACGACTGACGACAGCCTCCTCCAAGACAAGATCATCCAAGCGGAGAAATCAGGCAGCTTGGGGACCCTCACAGCCGGAATCGGACATGAGCTGAACAATCCTCTCTTCGGAATTCTTGGACTTGGAGAAGCGATCGAAGAAGAAGCCGACCTCGACCGCGCAAGATCCTATGCCCGCGACATCGTCCAACATGGCCGTCGGATGGCGGCGATCATTCGAGACTTCACCGGCGTCACGGCCCGCGAGACGTCGAATCAACGGCATGCGGTTCACCTCGAACGGGAACTCGATCAGGCCATCGCGACAGTCACTGGTAGCCTAGACACTTCAGGACTCACCATTCAGAAATCGTATGCGGGAGACTCCTCGGTACTGGCCCTCCCCGACCAATTGAGACAGGCCTTCGCAAACCTGCTCACGAATGCCATCCAGGCGATGAAGGGCCGGGGCAGCTTGCGCCTCTCAACCTCTCTCATCGATACCTCCGTCGTGACCACGATCGAAGATTCGGGCCCCGGCATTCCAAAACAGCACCTATCGAAAATTTTCGACCCCTTCTTTACCACGAAGGGACAGGGCGAAGGATCAGGGCTCGGCCTGACCGTCGCGCGCCGCATCATCAAGAAATTTGGAGGGGACATCAGAATTGAGAGCCAGGAGGGGAGAGGCACGTCCTGCATCGTCACTCTCCCCCTCATCCCTCCTCTGCCACCCCCACAGGAGGCTCCATGCATCGAGTCACAGTCTCACTCTACACCGCAGCCCTTTCCATCCTAATCTCCGGACTCTGGTGGGGGCCCTCCGCCTTCTCCGCAAAGGAACGGTCTGGATCGCCAGGCATCCAGCCGGAGAAAGCAGCGGCGTATATCTATGACGTGATCAAAGCCGATCGCACGTTATATACGACGGAAATCGTCAATCGGCTCCAGGCGAAAGGGGTGGCCTCGGCGTCCGAACATTGGGAACAGGAGAATGCCCTCATGCTGCCGGCGCAGTTCCTTCAGCATTCGGGCAAACTGGCAGCAGAAAACGGAAGTGAGATTCGGTATCGGCTGATCGGCCTCTGGCCTATCTATCGGCGCAATGCTCCAGTGAGCGACCTTGAACGCAACGCCCTAGAGTCTCTCCGGAAGAATCCCTCCATGCCGGTCACAGGAATTGTGACGAGCGGGCGCAAACAATATTTCCAGGCAATCTATCCGGATCTTGCTGTCTCACAGGCCTGTATCGACTGCCACAACGGTCACTTGCTCAGCCCGAAACGGGACTTCAAGCTCAACGATGTCATGGGTGGCATCGCCATCACCATTCCACTGGAATGACGTGTGGGCGTGAAAGGCGCGACGGGCGAGACGGGTTGGCCTAGCCCAACTAGTTTCTGCAGGCTGCTTCAGCATCATGGTTAGGATCAACAGGAGGAGCCTGACGAACAAGCCATAGTGAAGGGTTATGGCGCTTCTTCATGGAATGGACCAACACGGGAACGGACAGGTGACCCTCGTCAACGCATGTCGCCGCCGGCTTCTTTATCAAGGAGCTGGACCTGTTTGGCCCGGTGTGCGGATAGATCGCTGACGCCGCCTGGCAACTTCGGAAGCTCGTCGGTCCAGGGCGTGACCCCCATGTCCGTCACACCTTGAAGCTTGGCACCCTCTTCAATGACCAACAACGGCGTGAGTACCTCTCCGATGAGCGTCGCCGTCTTCATCAACTGGACTCGCTCATTTGCCATCACCTTGGCCTTGATGCGGCCACTGCTGACGACTGAGCCGGCTGTAATCGTTCCCTGGACCAGTCCATCCTCGCCGATGATGACCTGGCCCCTGGTCTGAATGTCACCGTCGAGACGACCATCGATCCGTACCGTCCCTTCAACGTGAATCTCGCCTTTCAGCACCACCCCCTTGGCCAAGAGGGTAATGTTGTCATCTCCGCCAAAGCTATTGCCCTTCATGCGTCATCCCCCCTTTCGTCCGGTCCCTGGCGTGAGCTTACACCATTCCCCTTGGCGAGTCCTAGGAGAATCCGAAAGTGTGCCTGAGCCGTTCCCATATCCCCTCTCCATGCACTTCACAATAGACGGTCGGTTCAGTGCCCTCGATAAAGACTTCCGATACCTCCTCGGGACATTGAGTGGTGGCCAGCTGCCCTGTTTTCGGATCGATGGTGCGCGTCACGACACCTGGCGGCATCACGAACGGGGATGCAGTGGGCGGAATAATCCGGCGTGCGAGATCGATCCAGATAGGTAAGGCCGCCTGGGACCCTGCAAGACGCAGAGATCGCTCATCGTCGAATCCAACCCAGACTCCAATGACCACATCGGATGTGTAGCCGACGAACCAGGCATCGCGATAACCGTCGGTTGTGCCGGTTTTTCCTGCCACTGCCCCTGGGAGTCCGAGCACTTTCGCTTTGCTCGCAGTGCCCCGCTGGATCACACCTTCCAGGAGGGACGTCAATACATAGGCCCCTTGAGGCGAGGTTGCCTGTTGCCGATCCGGTACGGCACTCCAGACGATATCTCCCTGCCGATCTCTGGTCGATCGCACCGTAGTCGGCTTCACGGCGATCCCTCCGTTGGCGACCGCCCCGTATGCCGCCGTGATCTCCATCAAGGACACAGACGAACTGCCCAACGCGACTGACGAAAGATCCTCACCGATCGCACTCGTTATCCCGAGACGATGGAGCAACTGCACAATCGGCTTGGTCCCCACCGTCTTTGCTGCCTGTACCGCCGGCACATTGCGCGACTGTTCCAACGCGCTCCGCACGGTGATAGGCCCATAGAACTGTTTGTCGTAGTTCTGCGGAGACCAGGGGCCCACCCCTGACTCAAAGGTTACAGGCTCATCAGCCAATAGACTCGCGGCAGTCAAACGGCCCGCCCCGCTTTCCCGAGCCGCTTCCAGCGCCGTAAGATACACAAAGGGTTTAAAGAGGGAGCCCGGTTGCCGTTGCGCCTGCAGGGCGCGGTTGAATTGGCTCCTCCGGTAGTCCCTCCCTCCGGCCAACGCCAGCACAGACCCGGTCTTGGGATCGAGCACCACCACTGCCCCCTGTATCGGTTCCAGCGACCTGTCAACGAGATGGGGGTGTGTCGTCTCTAACTTGGCCAATCCCTTCTCCAGCAATTCGGTAGCAGCCTGTTGGATCATCGGATCGAGCGTGCTATCGATCCGTAAACCCTCCGGCAAGGGAACAACGCCGGCCTCCTCCACCTGCCGGAGTACGGCATCGAGGAAATACGGCGCATCGGTCAAGACATCTTCCGGCGGAGTCACACGCAACGGTGCATTGGCGGTACGACTCCAGACCTCTTCCGTCAGAAGTCCTAGTTCCTTCAGCCTCCGCAACACGACATTGCGCCGCTGCTTCGCCAGATCAGGATGTTTCGTCGGCGCATAGCTATTCGGCCCCTTGATCAATCCCGCGATCATCGCAATCTCTTCGACCGTCAGCTCCCCAAGGGCCTTGCCGAAATAGCGATGGGCTGCCTCGCTGACCCCGTAGATCGAGACGAATCCCGCCTGTCCGAGATAGATTTCATTCAGATAGCTTTCCAGGATGTTCTGTTTCGTATACTTCACTTCCAGCACCAACGCAGCCAGAGCCTCCTTGAATTTCCGCCCCATCGTCCGTTGCGGAGAATAAAATAGATTTTTCGCGAGCTGCTGCGTGATGGTGCTGCCCCCCTGCACCACACCACCCTTCGTGAAATTGGTCCAGAGCGCCCGTCCCACGGCAACCGGATCGATGCCGAAATGGGAGTAGAAGCGGCGATCCTCGATGGTCAGGACTGCCTCGATAATCCCCGGAGGAATCTGCGCCAACGGAATCCACTCCCGCACCTGGCGTGACTCACCACGCACACCGCTGAGGAGTTCCGGTTCGAGAAAGATGGAGAAGAGCGGCGTGCGGTCACGTGGAGATAGAACATCCGTCACCCGTCCCTGATCCAACGGCAACGTAACCATGGTTGCGGCGACATAGTTCTCCGGCTGCGGATGGAGATAGATCGTCAGGGCCTCCTCTGTCAGCTGATAGTCGCCGGGAGCCTGCGCAGTCTGTACTCGTCGATAGCCCAGCCGTTGCAACCGTTCAAGCAGACGGCTGTGCGCGAGTGAGAGCTCCGGTTTCAGGAGGAAGGGTCCGCTATAGAGACGTAGGGGAGGATGATCATCGCTCCTGGGCAATTCAAGAAAGGTCGCCAGATACGCGCCATAGGCGGCGACGACGAGCCCGAGCGCCACGACGAGGCCCCCCAGGACCATGCTCACATATGTCACCCATCCGGCAGATCGCTTCATGATTCTAGACCCTCACCGCAGCATAACAAACAAGCGGAACTGTTTATTTGGTTATTTGGTTTGTTTCGTTTATTTGGTTGAACCAGACAAACCAGATAAACCAAAGAAACCAAACAAACTAAAGCAACCGCCACATGGTCACGCTTTGCGCCTTCCGATCTTCTGGGGCAGAAGGGAGCCGATGATCATCCCCGCTGCTGCCGCGAGAAATCCGACCAGTTGCGGATGCCAGATCGAATCGGAAGGGCCGAACAGTTCCAGCCCAAGCCAAGTCATCAATCCAGCCGCGAAGGCACACAGGGCCCCTTGCGTCGTCGCGCGGGGCCAGAAAAGCCCGGCAGCGAGCGGTATGAATGCCGTCACAAGCGTCACGCTGTAGGTGTTCACCACGAGCGTGTAGATGCTGGAGCTGGAACCGAGTGCGATAGCCAGGACCACGGCGGCAAAGATCACCACGACCAGCCGCATGACCCGAAGAAACTCCCCATCACTGAGGTGAGGCAGAATCCCTTTGATCACGTTTTCGCTCAGCATCACGGATGGCGCCAACAAGGTCGCGCTGGCACAGCTCATGACCGCAGAAAGGACTGCCCCGAAGAAGACGATCTGCGCAAAGACCGGCGTGTGGCGCATGATCAAGGTCGGCAGCACGAGTTGAGAATCCTCATTGAGCAGCGTCGTGAACAAAGCCGGATCGACCAGCGTCGCCGCATAGGCGAGAAACATCGGCACAAAACAGAAACAAAAGTAGAGTCCTCCGCCCAGGATCGATCCACGCACCGCGGTCCTCTCATCCTTGGCCGACGTCACGCGTTGGAATACATCCTGTTGGGGAATCGAGCCCAACATCATCGTCACCCAAGCCCCGATGAAAGGAACCCAAGCCGCAAAGGTTGCAGGGGGGAAGAAATCCAGCTTGCCGGCTGTCGCCGCATGATCAATCACCACACCCACGCCCCCGACCATTCCGCTGACGACAGACGCAATATAGAGGAGCCCCCCCATGATCACGGAGATTTGGACAAAGTCTAAAATGGCAACGGAAAACATGCCTCCAAACGTCGTATAAACCAGAACGATGACCGCGCCGATCACCATCCCGACGGGCTGGCTCACCGCGCCATCAGTCACCACGTTCAGCACCAGTCCGAACACTTTGAACTGCGCAGCCACCCATCCAAGATAGGACCCGGCAATACAGACGGCACAGAGAACCTCGACTGGACGGTTGTACCGCTGACGATAGAAATCGCCGACAGTCAGGAGATTCAGGCGATAGAAACGAGGAGCAAAGAACAGGCCGACCAGGATCAAGCAGAGGCTTGAGCCAAACGGGTCAGCCACGACGCCCCGTAAGCCTTCCTTTACAAACGTGGCTGAAATTCCAAGCACAGCCTCTGCGCCAAACCAGGTGGCAAAGACCGTGGCAATCACAACCGGCAGCGGCAGGCTACGGCCTGCCACTGCAAAATCCTTTGCTGTATGGACCCTCCTGGCAGCAGCCAGACCGATCCCCACCGACAGGAGTAGATAGAGAACGACGAATCCAAGGATCATGCGGGCGGCTTAGACATTAGGTGTGGGCGGATTCTAGCAGGTGGGGGCGGGGGTGGCCAGGTACCCTTCTTGCTCGCAGAACAGGAGACGGGATGGAACCTGATGATCTCCTGGGCTCGCGCAACGCGCGGCCTCCGAAGGATGGAAAGGGTAGCCTGGCCGTCCTCCTGCTCGCGGAACGCGCGCAATCGAGGATCGACCAGGCCACCCTTGAAAATCAAATGGGGAATTGGGAAGGCGCGCGCAGTTAACGATAGTCTGGCAACTCATGGCGAAGGTTTGCTCGACGGGTGTAGCAGAACAAATGATGACCAATCATGGTTCAGACCCGCAGGGTGGATTCCGCCCCCCAGAGGTGGCAGGAATACGTAAATGGGGAATGAGGATCAAAATCCTTCTTCAGGTGGGAAGGCAATACGTTTGATTATCATAGGAGTTTTTGGGTCAATGCTGAATGGTTCAAAAAGAACTGGTTTTGACTCATCATATGCAGATGGTTTGCTTGGCTAAAATTGTTTGTTTTGGTCTAAGTGGTACGGTGGACTTTCTTCAGCAACCCTTGAACTGACGTGCCTGACATTGTTGCGTGAGCCGCTGGGCTTCTGCCACCTGTGCGGGAGTGAGCTGCTTTGCAACAGCATCTCGACGTTGTTCGGTCTCCGTGGCCTTTCCCCCTTGTCTTCGATATTGCTCGACCGAAAGGTTAAACCACATATAAGCTCGTACATAGCTTTGCTCCACGCCACGTCCATCGCGGTACATTTCGCCGAGTGAATCTTGCCCTCGGAACGCCCTTGCCATCGACGTAAAGATAACCGAGGTTGTTCTGCGCAACCGCGTTCCCCTGGGCAACCGCCTGTTCAAGCCACTGTCGTGCTTTCGCATAGTCCTGCGGGACGCCCTGTCCGGTCGCATAGAGAGCGCCGAGATTGATTTGCGCATTTGCGTACCCCTGAGCTGCCGATTTTTCGTACCATAGCCGTGCTTGAGCATAGTCCTGTGGGACGCCGCGTCCCTTGGCATACAGAACTCCGAGGTTGAACTGCGCATTCGCATCGCCATGGTCAGCGGCTTTCTCATACCACGCACGTGCCACCGTATAGTCCTGCGGAACGCCCAGTCCGATGGCATACAAACCGCCGAGATTGACCTGCGCAGTTGCAAACCCCTGTGCTGCTGATTTTTCGAACCATAGCCGCGCTTGAGTATAGTCCTGTGGGACGCCGCGTCCGTTTTGATACATCAGCCCGAGATTGGATTGCGCCTCCGCAAGTCCCTGAACAGCGGCTTTCTGGTACCACTCACGTGCTACCGGATAGTCCTGCGGCACACTCCGCCCCTGATCATAGAGGATACCGAGATTGTACTGCGCCTGCGCGGTGCCCTGGACAGCGGCTTTCTCCCACCACTGATGTGCCACCGTATAGTCCTGCGGCACACCCTTCCCCCCGGCATACAGCTGTCCAAGGTTGTATTGCGCCTCCTTGTCCCCCTGGGCCGCCGCCTTTTCATACCACCCCCGTGCCGTCGCATAATTCTGTGGGACGTAGTGCCCAAAGTCATAGAACTCTCCGAGGGCGGTCTGTGCTCTCATGTTGCCCTGCGTTGCCTGTGTATGCAGTTTCTGCAGTTCTTCTGTTGAGAGTTCGATCGGCGGGGAAGCAGGTACCTGCCCACCGATGTAACCATGCGATACAAGTTTTTGAGCGAAATCTCTTGCCAAGCCTGATAGAGGGGTAGATCCATGCAATGTGTATGTTTCTGAATAGGTGTCCCCCACAACTGAGCTCCCATCCTTTTGTAGAAGTAAGGGGTTATAGGTCATCGTGAGATATAAAGCGTTTTCATTCCCGTTTTTTTTACTTTGGACAAAAACCTGTGCTACGCCGTCTCTTTTAGTCTTTAGAATAAGGGGACCAATATAGCTAACTGGCTCAGCTGCCTTGTCACGGTTTACATACCATTGGGCTGGAGTCCCCGCTCTTACTATTTCATCGTACAATGATTCTGAAGCCTTTACTGAAATCGTAAACAGTACTGCAGATGCGCTAATATCATCGTAGGTACTGTTGAGGCCTTCCCCAGCGATTACTAAAACACCATGTACGCTTCTGTAAGGATTAGTCCTGTTCACTGCGCTACTGCCCGGGTTAGTGCTGGCCACACACCCTGTGAAAAACAACGCGAGGAGAGTCAGCACAATCGGTCTCAAATGTCGCCTCCTTTGACTGATCGAAGGAGCAGAGCAGGTTCGTAAGATAGCCTCAAGTTAAGATTCAGTTAACCTTACAATCTGTTCGAGGACGCTAAAGTCCACTAATATTTGTTTTTGAGCCTTCGAGACGATAGAGAAAAACCCCTTAAAAATCAAACTCAGCCGTGCCCAAAAGCATGAGAGTTTTTGGTCTCAGCAGTGACTTGACTTCGAGAAAGGAAAGGGTGTCGGGTCCCCCAGTTTCTGCTGAAGCCTGCCAGACTGCTGACCGCGACGGACGGTCCCGCCTTGTTTCCAACGCTCCGCCTTGCTTAGCTACGTAGCTGTACGCTCCTCTGGCAAGATTCTCAAAAAGACCGTCCAGCAAGGCCACAGCAAGCGGCCAAAGATAATTTCACCATGTTGGCCTACGCACTGCCGTCGAGCGAATCTTTCCTAATTCCTCATCGCCCCAGAGGGGGTGGGCAAACCATCCTTCACTGCGCGCATCGAGCGACCACTGCTTTATCGTGGGGGCTCTGCGAGCAAGAAGGATGGTTGCCTGCCTCCTTGCATCCTTCGGAGGGCGCGCGTTCCGCGAGCAGGAGAACGGCCAGGCTACCCATACCCCCCTATTCCCTTGAGCAATCTCGTGTTAGCCTGTTATCGATAGGTGCAACCAAGAAGGGAGCCTATGAGCGAACGCGCAAGTTGCCAGCCTGACTCCTCTCGGAACAGCATCGGCCTCTGGCCATACCTCCTCCTCATTGGAGCTATCGGTATAGGGCTGTTGTTGGCCGGACTACCGGCCCACGCGAGTGAATCTCAGACACCATGGGAATGTTCGAATTATACCGGCGACGCCCATACCCGCTGTTTGACTGCCTTCGTCGAAACGCAACGTGATCAGATCGAAGCCCTTCAAGAAAAAATGAAAGCCCAAGAAGAGACCGTCAGCCGCTTAAAAGATCAGCTCGACCGCCAGGCTTCTTCGAATGCCGATCTGCAACGGCGCCTGGCGCAACCGCCGGCCGTTGTACAAACAGCCCCTTTCTTATACAGCTATCCCTCCGTGGGGCTTGGCCTCTCCTTTGGTAGCCCCTGGATCTACGGATCACCATATTATTACCCCCCGTTCTTCTCCGGCCCCCGCTACTATGGACTGGGCTACTGGGGCCACCGTTGGTAACAAACTGGTTTTTTTGTTTATCTAGTTGATTTGGTTCATCTGGTTAGTCTCGCCAACCAAAACAACCAAACAAACTAAATAACAGTCTTCACAAAATTATCTTGAGCCCCGTTGCAACATCGCATACTCTACTCAAACCTGGACTTGGGATATCAGGTCCGTACAGCCTACTAATAAAGAAAGGACCCTTCATGCGTCTTATTACCATCAGTTTAGTGACCCTGCTCAGCCTTGGAACCCCGGCTGCATTCGCTGGAGCGACGGAGCCGACAACCGATGAGCAAAAAACCCTCTATGCCTTGGGATTAGCCATCAGCCAATCCCTCGGGGCCTTCAGCCTGAACGAATCTGAGCTCGAACTTGTGAAGTCCGGTATCAACGATGGGGTCTTCAAGAAGACCCCCAAAGTGGACCTCCAGACATTCGGCCCGAAGATTCAACAACTGCAACAGGCCCGTGCCTCCGTCGTTGCCGAAGCTGAAAACAAAGCGGGAAGTGCATTCCTCGCGAAAGCAGCAGCAGAATCAGGCGCCAAGAAAACCGAGTCCGGCGCTATCGTCACGACCATCAAGGAAGGGACCGGCGCGACCCCCAAAGTGACGGATACGGTCAAGGTTCACTATCACGGCACCCTGATCGACGGAACCGTGTTTGATAGTTCCGTGAAGCGAGGCGAGCCTGCCACGTTTGGATTGAATCAAGTGATCAAATGCTGGACGGAAGGGGTGCAACAGATAAAAGTCGGCGGCAAGAGCAAGTTGATCTGCCCGGCGAATCTCGCCTATGGCGATCGAGGCGCGCCCCCCACGATCAAGCCCGGCGCGACGCTGGTCTTCGAGGTCGAACTCTTGGAGATCGTGGCCAAGCCAAAATCATAACCTCACCAGCAGTGGCCTGCACCGCAATCCTCAGCGAAGTCAGGCAGGAGATGCTCCTGCCTGACTTCGCCTGATGCTCTTTGCACGATCTTCCACTCGACACGATTCCTGAACTTGTGCTATCACAGCGGGTCCCGTCACACATACAGAAAGGACCGCTCATGCGACTCACTGTTTTCTGCTTGGCGACCATGCTTTGCCTCGGAACTACTGCAGCATTCGCTGGAGCGCCAGAGCCGACAACCGATGAGCAAAAAACCTTCTATGCCATGGGATTAACCATCAGCCAATCCATCGAGTCCTTTAGCCTGAACGAATCTGATCTCGAACTTGTGAAGTCCGGTATCAGTGATGGGGTTCTCAAAAAGACCCCCAAAGTGGACCTCCAGACGTTCGGCCCGAAGATTCAACAACTGCAACAGGCCCGCGCCTCGGTCATCGCAGAAGGGGAGAAGAAGCTGGGGGCTGCATTCCTTGCAAAAGCCTCGTCAGAACCCGGCGCTAAGAAAACCGAGTCCGGTGCGCTTATCACGACCATCAAGGAAGGAAAAGGCGCATCTCCGAAACGCGCGGATACGGTGAAGGTGCACTATCACGGCACCCTGATCGACGGGACAGTATTCGATAGCACCCTCAAGCAGAGCGAGCCGACTACTCTCATCGTGAGTGAAATGAGCAAGTGCTGGACAGAGGGGATACAGCAGATGAAAGCCGGTGGCAAGAGCAGATTGATCTGCCCGTCCAATCTGGCCTATCGCGACAAAGGAATGCCTCCTCTGATCAAGCCGGGCGCGACATTAGTGTTCGACATTGATCTCGTCGAGGTCGTGGCCAAACAACCCACCCCGTAGTAGCCTCCAGAAGATCGAGTGAGATGGTCTGGTTGGTTAAAACCACATTCGTATCCCTGCCACAAAGCGGATCTGACTCGAGGTGCCTCCCTCTTCCCGCACGAGGGTCGAAGTCTCGCCGAAGCTTCGATCCAGAGAGAACCCTACGTAGGGCGCGAACTCACGTCGGATTTCATAACGCAGACGAAATCCCAATTCGAGATTATTGAGGCCAGAACCGGTTGTGAACTCCTCAACTCGCTGTACTGCAGCGTTGGTCTCAAATCGGGTCTGGAGGATCAGTCGTTGCGTCAGCAACATGTCCTTGTTAAACGAGAACCGCGCGGACACAGCGCCGTTCTGATCAATGAACAGGGAGGACTCGACTTCGTAGTTATAGGGGACGAGTCCCTCGATTCCGATCACAGCGAGCCCACGGGTCCTGTTGCTTCCACGGAACGTTTGAGTCTCGACGCGTGGGCCGATCTGAAAATCGTAATACTTCTGGATGAACCGCCCATACAGGAGCTGAAAGTCGACGTCGTAGTCTGCCTTAAAGGCCGTGTCCCTCTGCCCTTCGCTCTTGAACCAGAGTCGGTTGTAGTCCCCGCCGTACCAGCCCTGGATGTCCCACCGATAGTCGTTACTCCCATGACTCCCACTGGTTTTCGGACGGTATTCGAGAACGTCGACAAGCGTGAATAGACGGCGTGCCTGATCGTCGACGGGAGCAGGCCAGTCGCCTGGCGTGGAAAACTTCGATAGCGTGCCCTCCTGCATGGCTGTACCCTTTCCGTTTAGCATCACCGTAGTCCCTGCTGACGTAATTGGAGTCTTGGGGGACTCGCTCGTCGGTTGGGCGGCCATGACTGTCATGGCGATGCCGTCGTCCAATAGCAAGACCAATGCAACTGTAAGGAGGCTCGCAGGCAATCTGGCAGGAGCGCATGTGGCATTCATGGTTCCGACACCTCGACAACCCGGAACATCCCCGCGTCCATGTGGAAGAGGAGATGACAGTGAAACGCCCATGGCCCTGGGACATCCGCAGTGACGGCCACGGACACCCGCTCAGCCGGCTTGACGATGACGGTGTGCTTGCGTGGCAGATGCTCGCCCGCGCCATTTTCCACATACATCCACATCCCGTGCAGATGGATCGGATGTTCCATCATTGTGTCGTTCACAAAGGTCAAGCGCACCCGTTCGCCATAGCGGAGGCGAACCGGCTCGCGAGATTCTGAATATTTCTTCCCGTCGAAGGACCACATATAGCGGTTCATCTGGCCCGTGAGATGGAGTTCAATCTCTCGCTCCGGCTCCCGTTGATCGGGATAGGGCGCAAGACTTTTCAAATCGGTATAGAGCAACACCCGACGATCACCACCTTCTAAACCTCTCCCTGGTTCCCCTATACGGTTCCGCGAATACTCGGCCACCATTTGATTGCCTGGCCCATGGTCGTCAGGGCCATGTTTGACTGGCTCGACGCCTGGAATCTTTGATCGGCGTGGGTCAATCGCTTTCACGCTGGGCATCTCCTGCGTGCCTTGCATGGATGGGGCTGCGCCCTGCTGCCTGTGCTCCATGTGCTGGCTTTTGTGATTCGCGTGGTCTGCCTGCCCGTTCGACTTACCAACGGAGGGCTCCATGCCAAGCATCGTCATGCTGCCATGGGAATGCGTCATGTCTCCCTTGTCCATACCTTCCATGCTCATGCCCATGTCTTCCATCGTTCGAAGCGGTCTTGGCCGACGTTCAGGGATCTCCGCGCTCATGCCCATTCGCGGCGCGAGGGTGCCGCGCGCATAGCCACTACGATCCATCGTCTCGGCAAAGATGGTGTAGGCCTGGTCCTCCATCGGCTCGACGATCACATCGTAGGTCTCCGCGACTCCCATACGAAGTTCATCCACCATGACTGGCTGGACGTTCTGCCCGTCAGCCTGCACCACCGTCATCTTGAGACCAGGGATTCGCACGTCGTAGAAGGTCATACTGGCCGCATTGATCAATCGCAGACGCACCCGCTCGCCCGGACGGAACAGCCCGGTCCAGTTGCCCGCGGGCGATAATCCGTTCATCAGATAGGTGAAGGTGTAGCCGGTGACATCCGCGAAGTCGGTTGGGTCCATCCGCATCTGGTCCCACATCAGGTAGTTTTGTATCGCCGGCCATAAGCCCATGCGTCTCACGTCAGTGATGAACTCACCCGCCGTGCGTTTCTGGAAGTTGTAATAGCCCCCTTGTTTTTTGAGGTTGGAGAACAGAGTTTCTGGCGACTCGAAGCTCCAATCCGAGAGCATCACCACATACTCGCGCTCATACTGAAACGGTTCTGGTTCGAGGGGGTCAATAATCATCGGCGCATACATACCAGATAACTCCTGACCGCCCGAATGGCTATGAAACCAGTAGGTCCCGCTCTGCTTGACCGGAAAGCGATAGGTAAAGGTGGCGCCCGGCTCGATGCCGGC
The DNA here is from genome assembly GCA_016219645.1 of Nitrospirota bacterium. Classification (NCBI taxonomy): domain Bacteria; kingdom Pseudomonadati; phylum Nitrospirota; species Nitrospirota bacterium. Next base: position 143,590 of record JACRLR010000019.1, on the reverse strand, counting down.
GAAGCTGACGCCGGGCACGCCGTCCATGTTCGGAGGAAGGAGCAACCCGTGCCAGTGAATCGACGATCGTTCCTGCAGACTGTTCGTCACGCGCAACGTCGCCTGTTGACCTTCTTTCAGACGGATCACAGGCCCCGGGATCGCCCCATTGAACGCGAGGGCAGGTGCAGTTCGCCCGTCAAGGCGGAACAACTGCTCGCTGATCGTCAGATCGATGACGTCTCCGCTGAGCGCAGCCTGCGAACCGGCATTAGCGGTGCTCGTCACGGCAGAGGTGGCCACGAGTGGCGCCATCCCTGCCAGCAGCCCCGCCACTACCGTACACTTCAGCAACAGATGCCGAGAAATCCACCAGGAGTTCATGAAGTTCGATCCTTTCTGCATCGCGTGCCCTAGAGAAAATAGACATCGCCCGCTCGGCCTGATCAGCCAAACGGTGCGCGATAGAACTAGCTGTGTGGAATCAGATTCGAAGAACCGAGGATGAACGAATGGAGAGAGGGACAAGCAAGAAATCGCTGCTCCAAGACCACTGCGGCTCAGCTGACGGAGTTTGCGGAATTCTCATAACACTTGGCACCGCTGACTTGTGGTCCGCGTCTGCGGCCACGTCATTTTTCACCTGGCGTTCCGGCGATGACGTCGCCGACGGCGGGCACATGGTGGTTCCATCCATTGGACAGGCCATTTCCTCCTCCACGAACAGTGTCGCCCCTTCCGCCACCGAAAGATCGGGCAACGCACACATCGCCCCGATCACCTGGCAGAAGGCAAACACGAGCACCAACGCGATGTACCGTGTATTCGCTCGTAAAATCATGCGACCAACCACACTCCTTGCCCGCTGGAATTACTGAATTCTGTTCAGCCAGTCCCTCCAGCTGCACGATCTTGATGCCGGTGAAAACACCGTACATTCAATCACAAATACCAGTCAGGGGAAACTCTGTCAATGCCGGCTTGTGCTTTGCGGTCAGGAGGAGATGGCGCAATCTCGCCCACAAGTCGTGATAGGCATATGATGGGACGGATCGATCACCCAGGCAGACGGATCGCTCACTAATGAGGAATCGATTGGGAGGACGCAGGATTGACGACGGTCCTGTCGTTCAGAGAGCCTAAACTCATCGTCCAACCCTTCCAGACAATGTACAGAACGGGAATGACGATCAACGTCAGGATCGTCGAACTTACCATGCCGCCGATCATCGGCGCGGCAATCCGTTTCATCACGTCGGCGCCCGTGCCGGTGGTCCACATGATGGGCAGCAACCCGCCCATGATCGCAGCGACCGTCATCATCTTGGGCCGCACCCGCTGAACCGCGCCTTCCATGATGGCTTCTCGGAGGTCTTGTGCCGTCGTCATGCGGCCTTCGCGTACCCGCCGCTCATAGGCCTCGTCGAGATAGACGAGCATCACCACGCCCGTCTCCGCTGCCACGCCTGCCAGGGCGATGATGCCCACCCACACTGCCACGCTCAAGTTGTAGCCCAGATAGTCGAGATACCAGATGGCCCCGATCGCGGCGAAGGGGACGGACAGGAGCACGATCAGCGATTTTGCCAACGAACCGAAGTTGAGATAGAGCAGCAAGAGAATGATCCCAATGGTCACGGGGACGACCAGCTTTAACCGCTCTTCGGCCCGCATCAAATGCTCGTATTGACCGGTCCAGATCAGTCGGTAGCCGGAGGGTAAGGTCACTCGGTCTCGCACCGCGCGTTGGGCGTCTTGGACATAGCCGCGCAAGTCTCGACCGCTGACCGCGACCGAAACTAAACCGGCCAACGCTCCCGCTTCATCCGCGATCGACGGCGGCCCTTGAGTAATGACCATCTCTGCAATTTGTCCGAGCGGAATCTGCGCCCCGCTCGGTGTGGGAATCAGCACCCTCTTGAGCCGGTCCGGATCATTGCGCAGTTCGCGCTTGTAGCGCACATTGACCGGATACCGCTCCCGCCCCTCGACGGTGGTTGTCACGGTCTCGCCGCCGATGGCGGTGGTGATCACTCCTTGCACATCTCCCACTGTCAGGCCGTAGCGGGCCGCTTCGCGTCTGTTCACGGTCAGATCCAGGTAATAGCCTTCATTCAACCGTTCGGCAAAGGCGCTCTTCGTGCCTGGCACGTTTGCCAGGACTTCCTCGATCTCCAAGCCGATTTTCTCAATGGTCTTCAGATCCGGCCCCAGAACTTTGATACCGACCGGGCTTCGCACACCGGTCGTGATCATCTCGGTGCGAGTCTGAATCGGCATCCACCAGATGTTCGGAAATCCTGGAATGCGCAGCTTGGCATCCATCTCATCCAATAACCGGTCCCATGTCATGCCAGGCCGCCATTGCGATTCCGGTTTGAGGGTGACCGTGATCTCGGCCATTCCGACAAAGGCCGGGTCCGTCGCAGTCGGCGCTTTCCCCATCTTGCCGAACACCCGTTCCACTTCCGGGAAGGTCGTGAGCAACTGATCCTGGACTTGTAAGATCTTGGCCGACTCAGGAATCGAGAGGCCGGGCACGGTGGTCGGCATGTAGAGAATGGTCCCTTCGTTCAGCGGCGGCATGAATTCCGCGCCGAGACGGGAAAAGATCGGCGCCGTGAGCCCCACTACCACCACCGCCACTGTAAGCGTCAGCCACCTGACGCGCAGCGCGCCGGCGATGATCGGTCGATATAGCGTGACCAACAGCCAGTTCAATGGATTCTTGGTCTCCGCTCGAATGCGCCCCCGGATCAGCAGGACCATCAGTACAGGGGCCAAGGTCACCGAGAGCGCTGTGGCGAACAGCATCGAGAACGTCTTGGTGTAGGCCAACGGCGTAAACAGCCGCCCTTCTTGGGCTTCCAGCGCGAAGATCGGCAGGAAGGATACAGCGATCACGAGCAACGAGAAGAACAAGGGGCGGCCGACTTCTTTGGCTGCCGCAATGATGGTCTCGATTCGGTCTGCCTGCGGCGATTGTTCCAACCGCTTATGCGCGTTCTCCACCATGACAATGGCCGCGTCCACCATCGCGCCAATGGCAATGGCAATCCCACCCAGCGACATGATGCTGGAGGTAATATGTAGATAGGCCATCGGAATGAAGGCCAGCAGCACCGCCACGGGCAGGATGAGAATCGCCACCAGGGCGCTACGCAGATGAAACAGAAATACGATAGCGACCAGGCTGACGATGACGCTCTCCTCCACGAGCTTCTCGCGGAGTACGGCAATGGCCCGATGAATGAGATCGGACCGGTCATAGGTCGGAACGATGCGGACACCCTTCGGCAGAGCCGGCGTGATCTCCGCCAGCTTGACTTTGATCCGCTCGATCACGGCGAGCGCGTTTTCCCCGGCGCGCATGATCACGATCCCGCCGACTGTCTGGCCCTTGCCATCCAACTCAGCGACGCCGCGCCGCTGGTCCGGTCCGATGTGGACATGGGCGATGTCCCGGATCAAGATTGGCGTGCCACGTCCATCCGTTCCAACGGGGATCAGCTCAATATCCTCGATTGAGCGCAGGTAGCCGCGCCCGCGAATCACATATTCTGTACCGGCCATTTCCAAGACACGGCCGCTCACCTCCGCATTGCTGTTCCGGACCGCTTCGATGATCGTTTTGATCGGTAACTTGTACGCGGCCAACGTGTTCGGGTCGACTTCGAGTTGATACTGCTTGACGAACCCGCCGACTGCCGAGACTTCTGCCACCCCAGGCACACTTTCCAGTTGAAAGCGCAGGTACCAATCCTGAAGACCCCGGAGCTGTGCCAGGTCGTGTGCGCCGGACTCATCGACCAGCGCATACTGATAGACCCATCCGACGCCGGTCGCATCAGGGCCTAGCGTCGGCGAGACGCCGGAGGGCAACTTCCCTGTCAGCTTTTGCATGTACTCCAGCACACGGCTCCTGGCCCAGTACAAGTCGGTCCGGTCTTCGAAGATCACATAGACGTACGAGACCCCGTATTCTGAGACGCCTCGCACTCGTTTGACTTTCGGACCGGCAAGCAAGGACGTGACGATCGGATAGGTGACCTGGTCTTCGATCAACGTGGGGCTGCGCCCCTGCCACTCGGTGTAGATGGTCACCTGGACATCGGACAGGTCGGGAACCGCGTCCAGTGGAACCTGAAATCCCGCCCACAGGCCCCAGCTTGCCAACAGCACCACACAGAGGATGACCAGGATAGGATTGCGGGCGCTTCCGTCAATGAGTCGTGCGAGCATGGTGGATTACATGCCCCCCCCAGCGACCGAGAACTGATACTTTTCGGCAATGGGCGGTCGCCCTGGTACCGTCACATTGACCGTCACCACCCAGGTACCGCCCATGCCGAACATGACCTTCCCTTCGTAGAGCCCATCCTTGGTATGGTGCGCCGCCGCCTTGGAATCGGTCATGCCCGGCATCGGCATCGTGTAGACGAACACAACTTGTGCATTGGTCACCGGTTTGCCGGCCTGATCTGTCAGGTTGAGCTTGAGCAGCACGTCACCGGCCTTGGGATTTTCCGGTGCTGTATTCAACGTGAGGGATAGTCCGGCTGCCTGGCGGGTCCCAGCTCCTTTCATTTCTTTGTTACTCCCCATTTCCATGCCAGGCATATTCTCCATCCCCTTCATGCCTTCCATCCCTTTCATCCCCTCCATGCCCTTCATATCCCCCATCTGCATGCCCGGCATGCCTTCCATCCCCTTCATGTCTTGCATTCCCTCCATCCCTTTCATATCGCTCATGTCCATGCCTTCCATCTTGCCCTCGTAAGCACCGCGCATCTGCCAATCGCCCATGCCGATCCGGCCCATCATGGCCTGCATGCTCGACGCCGAGGTTAACTTGCTCTCCGCATCCAATAAGAAATTGGCCGACGTCACGATCCGATCCCCCTCCTTGATTCCCTCCAGCACTTCAACCGAATCCTGATTACGACGACCCAGTTTGACCGGATAGGGTGCATATGCTCCTTCGCCACGGTCCAGAAATACGAGTTGACGAAGGCCCGTCTCCAACACCGCTTCCTTGGGCACGACCAAAACCCTGGTCTCATCGGTTTGCAGGGTCACGTTCCCGTACATGCCGGGTTTCAGCTTCAACCATGGATTCGGCAATTCCACTCGCACCCGCACGGTGCGAGCCTCGGTATTCAGCGTGGGGTACACATACGAGACCGTACCCTGAAACGTTTCTCCTGGATAAGCGGCGAAGGTGACGGAAGCCGGTTGGTTCCGTCTGACCGCCGCAACCTCGGACTCATAGATGTCGGCGGAGATCCAGACCCGGGAGAGATCCGCAATCTCATACAGTGTCGTGCCTGGCTCCACATATTTTCCCGGCAAGGCCTCACGCTTGAGGACAATCCCGGAGGATGGGGCATAGACCATGAGCAGCGGCTCTGCCTTACCCCGGCGATCCAACGAAGCGATTTGCTGATCGGTGACGTCCCACAGTTTCAGGCGTTCCCGTGCACTGGCCACGAGGGACGATGCGTTGGCTTTCGCCTCACCGAGCGGACTGGTAGCCAGTTGGCCCTGCGTTTTCACGGCGAGGAGATACTCGTCCTGCGTGGCCAGAAGATCCGGCGAATAGAGCGTAAAGAGTGGTTCGCCTTTGCGTACGGGACGGCCGATCGAATTGACAAAGACCTCTCGTACCCACCCGGAAGTTTTCAATGTGACCTGCGTGAGTCCCCGTTCGTCGTAGCCAACCGTGCCGACCGCGCGAATCTCTTGTCCTAATACCGCCACGCTCGCCGGCGCGCTTCGGACCCCGATCAACTGTCTGGTCACAGCCGGAACCACCACGGCCCCGGATGGCGCGGCGGACATGCCTGGCATGCCAGGCATAGACATTCCCTTCATATCCGTTTGCTTCATGTCATCTATCTCACCCGCCCACCCTGGGGACGCCAAGACGTCCCCTATTCCCCTGTCACCCGCCCGCCCCGAGGTCGCCGAGGCGACCTCTGTTCCCATGGCCATGTCATCCATGCTTTTGTGGGCGATGAAGAAACCGGCAGCGACTCCAGCGACCACACTGACCGCCACAGCGCCGACCACAAAATTTTTCCTGTATGTGTGCTGATTCATGTGCTCCTCCTTGATGATTACATTAGCTCTGCCGATCGAGACTGGTGCCGACGACCTGCTCAAGTTCAGCCAACCGATACTGGCGGTCCACAAGGGCCTTGAAATACTCAAGCTGAAATCCCCGCCAGGCTCGCTGGGTATCGATCAGATCCAGAAACCCTGCTTTGCCTGCACGATATCCGACTCGTGCCGCCTCCAGACTCTGCTCGGCCTGTGGCAGGATGGTGGTGCGGTACAACGTGGCCACCTGGTCGGTCGCCCGGAGCTTGGCCAGAAGGTCGTTAATCTGAAATCTGGTCAGGTTCTCCACGGTATGTTGTTGTGCCCGCGCGACTGCGACTGCCGCCGCTGCCTCCTGCACACCTGCGTCGTACTTCGGTTTGGTCCAGAACGCGAAGGGAATACTCATCGCCACATAGGCGCCGAACCCGTCGTTGGCCTGATAGTTCTGGAAGCGCTGAAACGCCACGTTGAAGTCCGGGTAGTACTGACGCTGGGCCAGCGCATGGGACTGCTCGTTCCGCTGCACATCCAGCTCGGCGGCTTTGATCTCCGGCCTTTCGTTCAGCGCAAGACTGTGCAGATCGTCGGCGGGCTGCGTGAACGGCAGATGAGCCGGTTCCTCCGCAAGACCCAAGGGCGACGCGGGGTCTCGGTCGAGCAGCGTATTCAGCATCGCCTCGGTGGTTACTCGACGCTGGTCCAGCGCGGGGCGATATTGGAACAACAGGGACAGCTCGACTTGGGCCTTGAGGACATCGGCCTGGCTCCCCTTCCCCGCACGGAACTTCGAGTTTGTAATCTCCACAAACTGTCTGAGCAGTTCGACCTGTTCATGATGAATCTGGACCGCCTTCTGGGCGAGAAACAGATCGTAGTAGGCTTGCTTCAAACGGGCGACGAGTTCCCGCTCCTTTGCGCGGACCGCCTGCTCGGTCATCTCGGCAGAACGGCTCGCGACCTCGCCTTTGAGCGAACGTTTACCGGGGAAGGGGAGATTCTGCGAGAGACCGAAGATCGTATTGTCCGCTTGCGTGGCCTTGAAGGGCTGCGGGATGTTCCACAGCTGGACGGACAGGGTAGGGTCATCCAATGCCTGCGCCTGCGCAATCCGGTTTGTGGCTGCTTCCCATTGCTTACGTGCTGCGACAAGCTCGGGATTCCGAGCCAGAACTGCTTGGATCAATTCCTGCAGCACCAGCCTGTTCCGCGGCACAGAGTCGGAATCCTGCGCTCTCGCTAGCCCATTGCTCAAAAAAAGCATCAGCACTGCCGCGACCACCACACAGCGACGTCGTCTATTCGGTCTCATGGCAATGACCTCCCAGAATTCCCACATGTTCGAGGCCCTGTCTGTGCTCCGACCCTTAAAAGCGGAGAGGATTAGACGTCAGGCCGATCGCTCAAACTGAGCGTCGAACATTACACGTAATAGCCAAGGAGCAATCGCGTGGTATGGGAGGGGAAGATCAGATGCGAAGCACGGAAATCTTGAGCAGGAGATCCTGTGGGGGGCCGACGATAGGATGGTCGGACAAGCGGCTGCATGATGACGTAAGGACGGCAAGAAGTACTAACGAGGCGCTGTCTTCAGAACAGAGCGTCTGATAGTCGCTATCGAGCTGGAGCTTATCGGCAGACTGGACGCCAAGCGTCTTAAACGCATCGCAGAACTGATAGACCGGTTGTTCGTCCGGAGTCGAACAGCCATTGCCCATTGCGGCAGCTGGAGCACCATTCACCGGCAGGAGGCAGGCATAGGCATTGAAGCTCAACGCAAAAAAGAGCACGACAAGCGTGCAGGCCAGAACCGAAAGGGAACGATGCGCATGGATTCGCATGGCGTCAGTCTACCCCTCTCCATCCCAGCCGTCAACCATATACCCCATACGTATAGCCCGTCTGGTCAAGGATTGAGCTGAAGAGGAGTTAGCCTTGTATGACGCCCAACGCACCGATGAGCGCGCTTAAGCGCGTGCGTCATCGGTGCGTTCAGTCGAGGCGAATCTGCCGAGGCCTGTCCGTCGACTAATCTCGATTTTGAGCGCCCGCTTATGCTTCTACGATGTCTTTTTTCAGGCCCTGCACGAATGCGACAATGTCATCACATTCTTGTTTGGGAACCTTTAAGGCGCTCATCGTCGCTCCGGCGTGGCGCAAGAAGATCGACCAGTCGGCTTCGCTGATCTTCATGCCCACATGGGACAGTTTCATGTCACGTCCGGTGTAGTACATCGGGCCACCGGCAGAAGAGCACAAGAAATCAACCAGTAATTGCTTTTCTCTCGCGATCCCGTCGTCCCCCCGATTTTTCCAGAAGCGCCCCAATTGTGAATCGTTTTGCAAACGTGGCAGCAGGTCGTTTGCAAAGGTTGTAATACCATCGTACCCACCAAGACGTTCATAGAGTGACTTTTGGCTCATTAAGATCCTCCTCTTGTTTTTAGAACATGACTGACAACGCGTAGGCCGATCCGTCCAAGATCCTGATCGGCCAGTTTCTATTTGTAGCACTCGCCACAGATGTTTCAGAGCATACCGCCATGCTCGTTGCCGTTTCAACCCCACGAGGTTCGTAAACATGAGACCTGGGAACGGACGGGACATGCGATACGAGCTGCCTACGGGTGACCTTCCAATCTTTTTGACTTCTCGGGATGGGAACTGATTGATCTTCCACTGCGCGTATTGAGTAAGACGTAACGCAAATCTCCTCACCACCGTCAGCGAGGTGACTGGTTGTGGTCTCCGTTGCGCACATCGGGCGACCACCATGCACCTAATTGATCCTTCCAAGCTCGCTAGCTTTTCGTTTCTTGGATGGCACCCATGTTGGTGTACGTGCGGCCGTCGAACGAGGCCCTTCTTAGGGCGCGCGTTCCGGGAGCACAGAACCAACGTGGGTGCCATTCCATTTCTTTTGTCGTGGGGGCCCTGCGAGCAAAAAGGGTGGTTGCTTGCGCGCTCTCATCTTCCCCCTATTCCCCCTCGAGGGTGGGCTGGTTGATCCTCTATTGCGCGCGTCCAACGAGGCCTTCGGAGGCCGCGCGTTGCGCGAGCAAAGAAGATCATCAGGCTTCCATCCCCTCCCCTTGCAGTTCTGCTCTCCGCCCCGTACACTCAACCTGTGCGATCCAGCCTGGCGTGAACAGTCCTGCCCGATCGTTCATCAGCCGATTACTCATTGTTTCATTCGGTCTGTAGCGCTATGCCACCGACAATTCTCTTGAGCTGCGAGTCCATCAGCAAAAGCTACGGGGTCAAACCCTTGTTTGCCGATTTATCGGTCGGGTTGGCCGAGGGCGATCATGTCGGACTGGTCGGACCGAATGGCTCCGGCAAATCGACCCTGCTCAAGATCATGGCGGGACTCGAAGAACCGGATGAGGGAACCAGATCGATGCGCCGGCAACTTCGCATCGGCTATGTGCCGCAAGAACCCTCGCTTGACGAAGCACATACGATTGAAGAGGTGCTCGCACAGGTCCTCATCGACGAAGGGCTGGACCCACACGACCACAGTGGTCGCACAGCTGCAGCGCTCAGCCTGGGTGAATTTCCCACAACCGACCAATCAGTGGGTACGCTCTCCGGAGGGTGGAAGAAACGCCTGGCCATCGTCCGATCGCTGATGCTGGAACCGGACGTCTTGCTGATGGACGAGCCGACCAACCATTTGGATCTCGAGGGTATTCTGTGGCTGGAACGACTGTTACGGGCCCAAGCCCGCGCCTTTCTCGTCGTCAGCCATGATCGGCGTTTTCTGCAAGCGGTGACGTCTCGGATGATCGAGATCAATCGCAGTTATCCGACTGGGGTGTTCGAAGCTAAAGGTAACTACAGCGATTTCCTGGAACAGCGGGATGCCGCACTTCATGCGCAGGCGAACTACGAGGCGTCGTTAGCGAATCGTGTCCGCCGCGAGGTGGAGTGGCTCCGGCGTGGCCCCAAAGCCCGCACGACAAAAGCCAAATCGCGAATCGATTCAGCAGGCCGTATGATCGAAGAACTGAATAGCGCCGAAGCCCGAAAAGACCAAGGCCCAGCCGGCATCAATTTCACCGCATCAGGGCGCAGGTCAAAACAGTTGGTCGAGGCCACACAACTCTGCAAATCGCTCGGGGGGAAGCAGATCGTCAAGGATCTCGATCTGCTGCTCGGGCCGGGACAGCGGCTTGGGTTGCTGGGGCCGAATGGCAGCGGAAAGAGCACCCTGCTCAAACTGGTGGCGGGCACACTCCAGCCGGATTCGGGCACCATCACCCGCGCAGACAAACTGCGTGTCGTTACGTTCGAGCAGCACCGCGAATCACTGGATCAATCCTCTTCTCTCCGCCGAGCCCTCGCCCCACATGGTGATGCGGTCGTCTATCAAGAACGCTCGGTGCACCTCGTCTCCTGGGCGAAACGATTTCTCTTCCGGCCTGAGCAGTTGGATCTCCCGGTCTCCCGCCTCTCCGGAGGCGAACAGGCGCGGCTCCTCATCGCACGGCTGATGCTCCAACCGGCCGATCTCTTGATCCTCGACGAACCAACGAACGACTTGGATATTCCGACGCTTGATGTGTTGGAGGACAGTCTGCTGGAGTTCCCCGGCGCCTTGATGCTGGTAACCCACGACCGATGGCTCTTAGACCGTGTCTCGACCATGCTGCTTGCGCTGGACGGCACAGGACAGACCGAATGGTTTGCCGACTATGCACAATGGGAGTCCGCACAGGAACGAGCGACGCTGGAGCAGACTCGCGCGTCGTCGGTACGACCATCTAAATCGTCCCGCGCCGAATCAGACTCACCTCCGAAAACCAAAAAGGCAGGCCTGTCCTATCGGGAACAGAAGGAATGGGCGAAGATGGAGCAACGAATCGTCCAGGCAGAGGAGGCCATCGCCGCCTGTCAGGCAGCGGTAGAAGATCCTTCCATCGCTTCCAATGCGGCAGAATTACTGACACGATCCGAAGCGCTGGAGGCAGCACGCGCCACAGCCGAACGGCTCTATGACCGCTGGACCCAACTCGAGAGCAAACAGACCGAGTCAGCCAGCCAGTCCCAAGCCTAAGAGAAGCTGGTTCATCTGGTTTATTTGGTCTGTTTGGTTTGTCTGGTTGATATAGTTTGATTCACTCATCTGGTTGTCTTGCTCAACCAAATAAACGAGACAAACCAAACAAACGAAATAACGGTCGTTATCCCGCATAACGACAACCTTGCAGGCTTTCACAAAATCTGTACAATGCACCCATGCGTCTATCGGCTTCGCTCTCCCCGCTGGTGATCTTCACCTTCGCCTTCTTCATATCAGGCTGTGAGACAACGGACCGTGTGCTTACCGGTGCAGAGCGGGTCGTCTCGGGCCGGACCGGCAAGACTATCATCGATCTCGCCCAGGGAAAGGATCCGGGACAGATCGCCAAGCGTCGGCTCGATGAGTATGCCCGCGATCCCGAGTTAGTGCTCAGGGACCTCCGAGCCGCCCAACGTGATTTCAAAGCCCTCTACGAGGCGCTCGGCGGCAAGGTCGGCGAGACATGGGGAAAGAAAGAAGTCAAACTGCCCGAGCAGAAAAAATACGTGAAGTACACGCAGAACTATAAAAGTCGCGCGATCGTAGACTTCGACAAGGGGGACATTCTCGTTGAAACAGTCGACGATCAAGAGCCCAAGCGCAGCTTGAAAAATGCCGTCGTGACGACCCTGTTGACGCCTCAAGATCCCCGATCTGTCGACTTGTTTTCCGATAAGGAGATCGTGCTGACGGGAGACAGAGAGCCCTATCTCTTTGGATTAGTCCTCGACCAGCAGAGTAGAGCGATTCGAACGCCGGGCGATGCGGAACCGTTCGCGGACTATTTGCTCACCAGCAAATCCAGCACGCGGAACATAGACCAAGACGGGACAAAGAAAACGGCCACCTACGTCACGATCAAAATGGCAGCAAACCTTCCACAGAAACAGGCGGAGAAATATCGTCCGGTCGTCCAACAGTTCGCCGAGCAGTATAAGATCAGCCCAAGCCTCGTCTTTGCGATCATTCGGACGGAAAGTAACTTCAACCCCTACGCTGTCAGTTCGGCGCCGGCTTACGGACTCATGCAGCTCGTCCCCACCAGCGGAGGCCGCGAAGCCTATCGCCGCGCAAAAGGACAGGACATCGCCCCTTCACGTGATTATCTCTTCGACCCTGAGAATAACGTGGAGTTGGGAACCGCCTATTTGAATGTATTGATGTTTAACCAGCTGGAAGACGTGGCACATAATGTGTCGCGCGAGTACTGCGTGATTTCGGCCTACAATACAGGCCCGAGCAACGTGTTCCGCACCTTTTCACGCGACCGCGTGGCAGCCGTCAACCAGATCAATAGTCTCCAACCAGCCGCCGTCTATGACCAGCTGCGTGCAAACCTGCCCTACGAAGAGACCCGCCACTATCTCCAAAAAGTGACAACCTACCGAAAGGCCTTTGTCAGTTCGTCGGAGAGCTCCAATTAGGAGGCTGTCCGCAGCAAGATGCGCGAGACGGATGAGATGGGTGGGGATACCCTAACCTCGAGCCTTCCCCCCTCGTTATTAGCGTTCGTCCTGATCAATTGCCTCAAATATGCTGCCGACGGGAGACCACACTGACTTGGGATAGAACAGCCATTTGGCGAGATGGCGTGTCAGATAGCCGGGATGCCCCTTGGCGCCAAGCACGGTAGCTTGGCTGTTCCATTCAGCAATGCGTTGTGGGCTGGCGCCGGGAAACGCGAGGAACCATCGGGCCAACGCCGCGTTATCCGCCGACTGTCGAACGCCAGAAATGAACTGATCGATGGTGCGACCGAAATGACGTAGAAAATGCCCGTCAACACCGACCGGGCTGCCAAAGGCGAGTCGATAGGGAAGCGGAAGCTGATGATTGAGAGACAGTCTCGCTTTCTCTGCGAAACGCGGAAGCCACATACAGCCGGCCAGCTGGTCATGAGGTCGGGGGAGAGGCATCGATGTCGGGTTACAATATTTCTTAAGTTTTAGATTTTACAAAACAGCCGATCGTGTGATCGTTCACCAGACCAACCGCCTGCATGTAGGCATAGACGATGGTACTGCCGACAAACCGGAAGCCGCGCCTCTTGAGATCTTTCGACAGGGCGTCGCTCTCAGGGCTTGTCGCAGGAACTTGAGCCATTGCGCGCCAGCGATTCACTTTCTGTTTCCCGCCGACGAACCCCCACACGTAGCGATCGAATGACCCGAATTCCTTCTGCACCGCTAGAAACGCCTGCGCGTTGGTGACTGCCGAATCGATTTTGAGCCGGTTGCGAATGATCCGGGGATTCTTCAGCAGCAGAGCCTGCTTTTTCGCCGTGAAACGCGCGACCTTCACCGGATCGAACTCCGCAAAGGCTTCGCCATACCCATCGCGCCGCCGCAAAATCGTGTCCCACGTCAAACCAGCCTGCGCGCCTTCCAACAACAACATCTCGAAATGCTTCCGATCGTCATGCACCGGCCGACCCCATTCCCGGTCGTGATAGCGAACCATGTGTGGCTTCTCGCCAGCCCAACTACAGCGAGCCTTCTCATCGGACACCAATCGAGACTGCTTGGGCAATGGTTTTTTCACAGCTTTCTAAATCGGATCAACCGGAATACACCACTTCGGTTTCATGCGACCGAAGTCGGTTCGCGCGTGACACCGAAGTGCACACTTCGAATCAAACACGACAGGTCCGCGAGGCCCGCGCCAAAACACCACCCAATGCCAAAACGCGCGGCCCTGTGCTTCATGCCACTTGGTCGCAAGCAACGCAAGATCGGGCAGGGCCTCCCATGAAGTAAAAGGCACTTCGTTTCGCGCCGCCTGAAACCCATACTCCTTGAGCAGCCTGCGAACATGGTCTGTTTCGGACCACAACTTCGGATCGTTGGCGGATATGCCAAGCCGACTTGCCACACGCTTCGCCTCCGCATAACTCACACCTGCCAGCGCGGCCATGCTCGCAATGCCGCACCCAGTCCGTTCGAGCTGTACGACCGGCTTCATGGCCACTCCAATTTCAGCTTCCGTCCACCTGAAACAGTGAACCCTTCCCGCCGATAGAACTCCATGGTCCGGTCGAACTGCGGCAGCGGCGGAGTCGTGACTTCAATTCTGCGCCATCCTCTCGAATGCGCGAGCCGACGCGCCGCCCCTATCAGCGCCGCCCCTGCTCCTTTCGATCGATGGTCGGGACGGACATAGAATTCTGGAATCGTGCCGAATACACCTTCCGTATAGAGAGCAAAGCCTTCATAAAGTGCCAGAAAACCGAATGGTTCAGGTTGCACTCCGTCACGCGCCAGCAAGACGCTGTACGTCCCGTCCATCATCCAGGAGCGAGCCCGCGCTTCTGTCTCCTCCTGATGAAACCCGAACGTCTTGGCTCCGACCAGCCCCATGATTTCGCGAAGTAGCTCCCCGACCATCTGCGCGATAACCGGCGCATCCTCGGGCAGTGCGTGATCAATACGAAATTGCATTAGTTAGCTCACATATTTTCTAAACAGATCATACCCCTCGTTCCATTCACCATGCCCGCTGTCGGCATTGATGTGTCCCGCCTGACCGATATCGATGAACATGCTTCCCCAAGCCATCGCACAATGTTTGGCATAGGCCAGCGATCCGAGCGGGTCATTGGCGCTGGCGACCACGAGGCTCCGAAACATGAAGGGCACCAGCGGCACCGGGACAAACCCGTGCGCCGAGACAGGGAAACTGTCACTCTTCGGATCCGGCACCGCTACGAGAAATGCGCCCTTCGGAACTCGTGATAAACGATGAACCCAATGAGCCACCAGGAGACAGGCGAGACTATGGGCCACAAGTACGGGAGGTGAAGGACAAGCCTGCACGGCCACATCCGATGCACGAATCCAATCGTCACAGATTGGGCTGTCCCACTCTCCCAGATTCACGCGTTGCCAATCGGGATGGCGCAGCTCCCAGAGGGTTTGCCAATGTTGCGGCCCCGAGTTACCAAAGCCGGGCAGGATTAATACCGGTGTATTCACAGACACCTCATCTCTCGGCCTTCCGACCGCTCACGGCGATTGTGGCGTAGTAGATAGCCCAGGTATTCGGATCGTCTGCAAACCGGCAATACCGTTCGAGATCAGACTGGTCAACGACCCCTGTGGCCAGATACTTTTCTCGCAATTGCTCGGCTGACATCTTCATCACCGCAGCCATGCCGGACCCACCGGCACAAAGCGGGGCATCGTTCTCCACGCTGAGGTGTTGCAGCCCATGCTGTTGGAGCAAAGACGGCAACTTCAATCCCAGCGCATAGTCCATTTTCAATGTCGCATACATTTGTTCGATGGCTTGATTGGCCTTTCGGAAAGACACCAATTCCTGCTCATTGCCGGTGATCCCACGAGAGGCTGAAAAATCTGGTTCCTCCAGAACAAGCCACCCCCCAGGCTTGAGACTATCGAACATTTTCGCCAACGCCACCTCGTAGTCAGAAAGATGGATCAAGACGTACCGAGCATGAATCACATCGAACGACCGTGGTGGGAACTGAGCCGTGCGAATATCAGCTCGCATGACACTCACATTTGGTCGCTCCGCTTCGCTGAGAAATTTCGGGTCGAGATCCACCGCCAGGACCTGGCCCGTCGGTCCAACCACCTCGCCCATCCAAGTCATAATCGACCCGGCGCCAGGCCCGACTTCAAGACACCGCCAGTCTGCTTGCAACCCCGTGGCCAGGATCCTTCTCCTGCTCGCAGGATCGAACACCGACTCGATCATACGAAGCCGTTCAAGTTCCCGTCGATCTTCAACTCGATGGAAGACATACTCCGATTGTGCCATGCCCGACCTCTATCTCACATAGGCCAGAAAATCTGATCGCCAAAGCAGCGAAGAAGTATAGACGACTACCGGGCAGGTAAAAAAGCTGGCATTCTCTGTTCGCCACCCATCTAGCAGTCTGTAGACAAACTAGTTGGCGACACCGGAAAGGAGACTACCCCTTAGATCACTAACGGAGGTTAAATGGCCTGCAGGCTGTTCAGAAAGTCCGTCCAGCAAGGCCGCAGCAAGCAAAGAGGCGACGCGTACTCTGTGCAGTACGTTGAGCCTCTGAGCGACGCGAGAACGCCGCTGGCGGACTTTATCAACAGCCTGCTAGCAAACCGATTCCGTTCGGTGTAGCCTAGCCGCCATGAAACTCTGCCCCTCCTGTCGGAATGAACTTCCGGAGATCAGCCGTTATTGTTCGCACTGCGGCCAGCGCCTTCATGCAGATTCCATTGATCCCCCACCGCCACCGCCACCTGTCAAATCGCAACAGGGTCAACTGAATGTTAATATTCTCTACGGTATGGTGGCCATGCTGGTCCTCGCTGTTCTATTCCCACCCTGGGAAACTCCGCCGTCAATGCCCCCTGAGTTTCTCGGGATGCATTTCATCCTGAGCCCACCGATACCTGACGCCGTCATGAGCCGATTGCTGCTGACGATCGAACTCGTCACCATCGCCATCGCAGGGTTATACGGATCGTTCCTCTTCCGGCACAAACCCTAGCAGGATGCTGAAAACACCCGCCAGCATCGTTCTCGGTCGTTCGTCTCCTTGCAACGTACCACAAGGGTACGCTTCAGTCGCCGAACTCCCTGCGGCCTTGCTGGACGGGCTTTTTGAGCATCCTGCAGAATTGCTCTGGAACCTACTAGCGGGTCGAAATGTCATCAAGTCACCCTCAGACTTTTAGACTTGAAGACTTTGAGCCTCTTGTGGCTGTAGGCCAATGGCTCTTCTTAGTCTAACGCTAAGGTGAGACACTTCGCCGAGCCGCCCGACTTCATGAATTCATCGAGCAGGACCGGATGGGGGAGATAGCCATGCGAGATCAACAGGGATTCTGTATTGGGGCAGCCTGCGGGGAGCACGACATGTTTTCCGACACAGACGGCGTTGCAGGCAAACCTGAGGGCCTCTGCTTCCGGCACAACGAGACGTCTGCCGGGATCAATTCGTTCGGCAAGAGCTTCTTGCCCATAGTGATCGAACGCGGGAGGAAAATAGAGAAGTTCACCGCCGCTCAAGGGGCATAAGCAGGTATCGAGGTGATAGAACCGGTTGTCGACCAGTTCAAGGGGAATGATCTCCCGGTGAAACATCTCGCTAAGCACCGGGAACACCGTGATATCCGAACGTTGCCGATAGCCACCGAACCAGGTGTCGGGAAATCCTAAGAGATCTCCGGCCCCCTCGAAAAAGCGGCTCGGATCCAGCGTGACGACCTTGTACCCCTGGCCACGAAACCAGTCCTCAAAGTAAGCCTCTTCCTTCTGCCGTTCGGGATAGCGAAAACGGCTAGGGATCGCTGTGCTTCCAACGACGATGCCGGCATTTGCCGTGAACACCAGGTCAGGCAGTCCCGGCACCGGCTTCATCCGTTCCAGGACTACGCCGACATCTTCTTCGAGCACCTGCATAAGCCGATGCCATTGGCGGACGGCTTGGTCTGAATTGACGGCGTTCACCCGGCGCATCCAGGGATTGATCTCGTATTCGATCCCGAAGTAGTCAGGTGGGCAGACCAATAGACGACTCATGACCTCTCCAGAACATTGGATGGTTGCATTGGTTTGTTTCGTGTGTGTGCTTGAACCGGACTAACCAAATCAACTAAACACACCAAATGAACCGCAACAACGAGATCGACAATCACAGTCGAGCCCCCAGCTCACGCGCCAGCTCGCTCAGAAACGAAGCAGCGTCCATTACCAGCCCGACTGCCTGAAAACTTCCCCGATCCGCGAGTTTTGTCGGGACGGCCGGATTCACATCGACGCAGACGGATGGAATCGTGGCAGGCAACAAATTGCCCGTCGCCACCGCATGCAGCGTCGAGGCGACGAGCAGGGCCAATCCGACACCGGGGATTGCCGCACGCATGGCTGCCTGGGCCTCTACCGAATCAGTTATCACGCCGGGCAAGGGGCCGTCATCACGGATCGTACCGGCCATCACAACGAGGACGCCCCGCCGCACACAGGCCGCCATAATTCCGGTCTTAACGACTCCTGACCTGACCGCTGCCTCAATGCTGCCGATGGCTCTGATCCGATTAATCGTTCGCAGATGGTGCTCATGCCCATGCGGTACGACGCGACCAGCCGCCTGCCCATAACCGAGGGACGTGCCGTAGAAATCAACTTCCATATCATGAGCCGGCAGCGCGTTCCCGCAGAACAGGACATGGATAAACTCCTCGCCGATGAGCCACGCCAGCGCCTCGCGGCCTCCTGCGTGGACAATCGCCGGGCCTCCCGCCAATAGCACCTTGCTGCCTGTCTTCCCCTCCCGGAATCCTGTTCGACATTGCATCAGGCGTTTGGCAATGTCGCTGATAACACGCCCATGGGGACGCTCGGACGAGACTTGAGACTCCATGAAACCGAACACATCACGGTCACGCGGCCGTTGGAGAGGGATGACTCGCACGCCTTCACGGCCAATGACGATCTGATCTCCCCGTTTTACCTCTCCCATCGGAACAGTCTTCGCCGTGAGTTGAACCGGATCCACAAGAATTCCCAGATCCATCTCGATCTCCGCCACCTCGACCCACTGATCACAGACTCGCACCTGAGTAGGCAAATGAGTGGTCGCGTAGAACTCGTCGGGAAAGATGCCGTCCGCCGGCGCCGGACTCAGCCGGCAATCCCGTTCACTTTCGACCGATGCGCCATGCGGTTGAATGGCATGGAGAATCTCACTAAGCAGCTTCGCCGACGAGGCCTGCACGACGATTCTGACACGCGACGGTTCCTCACGGGTCTTGCCGATCCGCATATCCTCGAGGTCAAACGTGCCGCCCAGCATTAGAATTGTGTCCAGCACCTTCGCCAGGATCAACGAATCGATGATGTGGCCGGTCAATACAACAGTTTCTTGAGTCTGGTTCACATCACACTCCCTGATAGACTAGAGGCTAGGGGCTAGAGGGAAGCAAGATGCGCCAGGGACCAATGTCTATGCCAAGTCATAATAGCACGCTCTCATAGGGCGACAATCCCGATTTCGTTTGGAGCCGTCTTATCTCTTATCCCTTGGCCCTCGCCTCTGGCCCCTCGCTCACCTTCATTAATTCCCGTAATACGCTCGTCGCATAGGCCCCTGGCAGAAGTGAAAAGGAAATGGTCAGCACCGCCCCTTCCAGGGCCCAATCCAAATCGGTAAGAGGGATCCGGAGCGAGCGCCGTTCACCGCGAAACCCACAGGCCTTCGCGGCTTCGGTGAGACTTTCCGGCGTGGCTCCACTTTCAGCAACCACAGCCCGTTCGATCTCGCCAGGTTCTCCGCCGGCCCACGAGGCGCGCGATCCAAATAGGATACCGGTGGGACTGATCTCGAACCGGTCGGCTCGTGGCTGTTCCTTCACGGCATCCTCGACCGGGAAACAGGCGCCGTTCTCCATTTTCATGGCCCAGTCTCCAACCAACACACGATCAAGCCGATCCAGGCGTCGGGCCAATATATTATTGAAGAAGTACGACTGATAAGCATTGAGATACCACATGCGCTTGGACCGGCTCAGCCTGTTTCGACGTGCTGGGTCTACCAATAATTCGGCCCCAGTCTGGTAGTTCTGCCCGCTTCGCCCTTGCCGTTGCGGGCCGAAATAGTTCGGCACGCCTCTTCGCACCAGCATGTCTAGGACTAAAGGCACCGTCTGGCTGGCGTGCGGCGCGACATCCCGGATCACCAACCGAAAATGATTGCCCGCATGGTGCCCGGGCCGCAAGCGATTGCGGTGTCGGCCAAGTACGTCCACAGACAAGAGTTGGTCGTCCACTGTCAGGCGATCCAGCCGGTCAGCCGTGAGGCCGAGGAGCGAAACCATCTGCGTGGTCACGGCCCTGGCGTCTTTGAGACCCGCCACTCCGATCGCCTGTGCTTTCACTCCCAAGACAGAGGACAATCGCAGGACGAGGTCCGGAGTCGAGAGCAGGCGTTTTTTGATCTTGATGTAGAGATGCTCACCCTCTCCACAAGGGAGATATAACGGACGCTCCTCGACTTGAAAGTCTTCGGGGATCGTCCGCATTTGTCCGCCGATGCCAGGCAATGGCGCTGTCAAAAACGGCATGGTCATGGTGCAGGAGAGCCCTTCGTCATTTGCATGTCATCGCCTCGTAGACCTCTTCACTCAGATGCATTGTTTCAGCATCTCCTGGCGCGATACGCCAACGTGCATGGTATACTTTTTTATGTCTTTTCTCTTAGCTTTCTACCGAAGAACCGGTCCTGATTACCTTCGAAGAGTCCAACGATCTGGATATAATCTCGTAGGAGCAGGGGTATTTCTCACCGTTCTGATCTATGTTCTGTTCCCAGAAAGTTCAGTGGGTAGAGAAAACGGAATTTTTCAACAGTTCACCCAACATATTGGACGGCAGATCCACAAAGACAAACAGGATTTTGCACAGGCGAACAACTGCGTCTCATGGTTTTATAGGGCGAAAAAGACCCCTCGTCCTGCCGCGCAAGGAATCAGCTGGAACGCCACCCCGTCGTCGCAGCCAGAAATGGATTGTCATCACGCTTATCCAGGTGGCATCGACGATGCGCGAGATGATCTTGCCAAGACACAGGCGTTACTCTCCGTCAGTCTCACTTTCTACGAGTTCGCCCTGGTTGCCGACCAGAACGATGATGCGATGTACAGCCCTGCAGAAATTCGTGACTTGTTCCGCTCCCTCTCACTCTCGTACGATGATGGAGACCCAACTACGAAGCAGGTCACAGCGCTCACGGAACGATTCGACAGTTGGTATCACAAGCGCAACATGGACGACTTGATGCAAGGCATGAGCGATCTCTATGAGCGAGGCTATCGAGTGACTCCCTCCGACCGCGTCGAACTGGATCGGGTGATGGGATGAGTCGACGTCCCGGGTCCTGGCCTGATCAGACCCGTTCCGTCATCGGCTATTATCTCAGCGAGCCCCTCTATCGGCTCTTTAGTCTCGTGCCCCACTTGGAAATCGGGCTCTCCACACACGAGGTGTCCCGACTCACCTATAGGCACAGACTCCTGGCCGGACGGCGGGCTGCTCATCTGAGCGATCTGCATCTCGACCGTTATCAGCCACGACATGACCTCATCCTCGCCGCCGTCGGCGAACTTCGCCCCGACTGGATTTTTGTCACCGGCGACCTGCTCAATGTACCAGAGGGATTGCCTCACCTGTTCCGATTTCTCGCCGGCTTGCGGAAGATTGCACCGGTCTACGTGACCTTGGGCAACCATGATCACTACAGCGGCGTGCCGATCGACCAGTACTGCGAACTCGCCGACCGCCACAAGATCACCTTTTTGATCAACCAGACCACCTTCATTCCCGTAGGCAGTGGCGAAATCGCCATTGTCGGCGTCGACGACCCCTCCCTGCATCGGGCTGATTTGGGCTGTCTACCACCGCGCGCAGAGAATCGTTTCAACCTCTTGCTGGCCCATGCGCCGAATATCCTCGATCAGCTGGAAGCGCACCACGCCGTTGATCTGATCCTCTGTGGACATAGCCACGGAGGTCAATGGCGCATACCCGGCATACCGACATTCTGGCTCCCACCTGGGTGCAGCGGCAGGATCGATGGGCATCATGGAGAACCGGGACGCAGACTCTATGTCAATCGCGGGCTCGGATGGTCGTTTCTTCCTTTGCGATTGAATTGCACACCGGAGATTGCCTATATTGAATGGAGCGACGAACAGGCTGAATCGGAAGGCTGAAGACTGAAGGCCGAAGGTCTGAATTCGCAGGTCCGAGCCCTTCAACCTTCTTCACACGTCGCGCTTTTCTCGCAAGTCTCGCGCCTTCGCGCGATTTACTTGATCCTTTCCAACGCTTCCTTCGATCGACTCCTGACGGTTTGATCCCAATCCCCCTCCATGACAGCCGTCAATTTCTCTCTCGCCTCACCGGCACGCAGCCGGCCTAATCCCAACGCTGCGCTGGAGCGTACATAGGCATGCTCGTCTTCCAGTGCCTTCAGCAAAAGAGGAACGACAGTCTTGTCGTTCAGGACACCGAGGTAACTGGCTGCCATCCCACGAATCCTGTGTTGTTTGTCGCCCAACGCCCGCTGCAGGGTCGTCGCAAAGAGGTCTCGTAAGGCTGGTATCGCAGACTCCAGCCCTTCGGCCCGATACCCATTCATCTCAATCAATGCAAAGGCGATCTCCAGCTTCTTCTCCTCTCCCGTGGCCTGTTCGAAAGCAGCCAACAACTTCGCACGTTCACGCCGTAGCGCCCTGCGCCGGTTGATCGCCCGGGCCAATAAACCCAGTCCTATCGCGACGACCAACACCGCAAACGCGACAGGAACGGCTTGATCGATCACGTACTCCTGGGTCTCGAGTGACAGACGCTTCCATATCCAGACGCCGGCAATCACAACGCCGAGGACAACCCCAATGGCAGCTAGATTGGTTTTGCCTGATTCAGAACAAGTGTTCATGGGGTGAGTATCATAACAGGATGGGGAAGGAGGCGAAATGACACCCGTGCCGATCCCTTGCTCCCGGAACAGAGGAGGAGATGGAGGCTGACGATCTTCTGTGCTCGCGCAACGCGCGGCCTCAGAAGGATGAGAAGGGTAGCCTGGCCGTCCTCCTGCTCGCGGAACGCGCACGATCAGAATGTGCTCGTTCGACGCGCGCAATCGAGGATCGACCAGGCTACCCTTAAAAATGAAATGGGGCAGCGGGAAGAGGCGCGCAGTGAAAGATCAATCAGCCCCCATCCCTGAGAACATAACGAGCAAGCTTGGAAGGATCAATCATATGGATGCCGGTCGCCCGACGAGCGCATTCGAGGATCAACCACGCTACCCTTGAAGAGACAAGCAAGCGAACTTAGAGGGACCATTATAGAAACGTGGTCGCTCGATGCGCGCAGTGAAGGGCAGCCTCGGCGACTCCTTTCAAGGGAGGTATAGGAGATGGAAAATTGTGAAGGGTCTCGCACGTTACACCTCCTTGGACGAGTTCACCTACTGCCGATGCATTTCAAACTCGAAGAACAGAATGTCCCGGTTTCTCTCACTGACAACGTCTTCCCCCTTTCCCGTGAACTGTCCGATTGCAACGTGCACGGTCAAGCATTCGATCCGATCATTTCTCGGAGACGCACAAAGGCCCGCATGATGGCAATGTTGGCTTGAACAGCCCTCTTACTTCGCAACACACTGGATAACATTGCCACGCCTTGCTCGGTGAACGCATAGGGGTAGGCTCTACGGAGGCCGCCCCAACTTGAAATCACAAATTGTGATTTCAAGTGGCCGAATTCCCGCTCTGTCAGTTGAAACATGAAGTCGGGTGGAAATCGGTCCTTATTGCGTTTCACAGCCTGTATAAGGGCACGCGGCTCAACTGCATAGAGATCGGCAAGGTCTGGGCTCAGCATGACTCGATGACCACGGATCAGGAGAATTGTCTGCTCAATTCTTTCCCGAGGAACCAGAACGCTCATGTTCTTTTCCGTTCTGTACGAGAGGACACGGCGCGAACAGAACTACCGTTTTCATCACAGAAAATCAACGCAGGCGCGCCTGAAATGGAAGCATTTGAGTGGGTGAAACGGAAGGGAGGAGCGGCCGAGGTTGCCCTTCACTGCGCGCATCGAGCGACCACCGCTTCATCGTGGGGGCGCTGCGAGCAAGAAGGGCACCTGGCCGCTCTTTCCATATGTTCCTTCAAGGGCAGCCTGGTCGATCCTCGATTGCGCGCGTCGAACGAGGCTCTTCTTAGGGCGCGCGTTCCGCGAGCAGGAGGACGACCAGGCTGCCCGTCTCCCCTCTTGACGGTTAGTTCTAGCACGGACTATTCTCCGGCATGGAGTTGCCGGATCTGAATGATGATCCCTATCTGAAAGTCTTGCGACCACTCGTCGAGGCCTATCTGGCCTTCGAGCTGATCGATAATCGTCATATCAAGTCCCTGCGCTTGACCCCATCACAGTTCGATGTGATCGCGACGCTCGGCGACACGGATGGACGCACCTGTTCCGAACTCTCTGCCCGAACGTTGGTCACCAAGGGCACCCTGACGGGCGTCCTTGATCGCCTCGTTGCAAAGGGGTTCATTCGACGGGATTCCATGAAAGACGACCGGCGTTGTGTCAAGATCCGATTGACCCAAAAGGGCGACAAGGTGTTCCGCGACACATTTGCCGCACATATCGCCTTCATCAGGCCGTTCTTTGAACGGGCACTGAGCCGCAAAGACGTCGACGTCGCCTGTGCGTTGCTGATTCGGCTGCGGGATAGCTTTCGAGAGGAAGCCGGGGCCTATGCTAAGCTTAAACGAATGAAAAGCCGCATCCGGCCTGACTCAACCGTAACCTCATCCCAAGCCTGATTTGATCTATGCGCCTGACGATTCTGGGCTCCGGCACAAACGTACATCCGACCAGAGCAGCCTCGGGCTATCTCGTCCGCACCGACCACACATTATTGTTGGACTTTGGCCCGCGCACATTGGCGAATTTACTCAAAACTGGCGTGAACCGGCATCGGATTACCCACATTCTCTTCTCCCATTACCACGCCGATCATTTTTCCGATTTCATCACCTATTTCTTCGATGCCATGATCTTTACCAAATACCAGAGAGGAACCAGGCCGCCGCTGACCGTCATCGGCCCTCGCGGAACCAAGAAACTCTTCCGAACTCTCTTCGCGACCCTGCCGGGCTTTAGTCGGGCGCTATTCCCGGTTCACTTCAAAGAAGTAACCGATCGGGCATTTATGATCGGAACCACGACCGTGATTCCTCGAACTGTGACCCACACAGAGAACCTCCACTGCTTGGGGTATCGAATCGAGTATGGCGGGAAAGCTCTGGCCTATTCCGGCGATTCGCAGTACTGCGACAGCCTCGTGCGCCTTTGTGGAGACGCCGATCTCGCTGTGCTGGATTGTTCCTTCCCGGCCAGCCGTCCGAACCCGGTCCACCTGCATGCGGGTCAATGTGGACAAGTGGCGAGAGAAGCCGGAATCGGCCGGCTCGTACTGTCCCATTTCTATCCGATGACCGACCGATACAATGTGAGGGAGCAGGCAGGAGAAGCGTTCGGAGGGAAGATCGTCGTTGCACAGGACTTAATGGCAATCAAACTCTAGCAGGATGCTGAAAAAGCCCGCCAGCGGCGTTCTCCCCTCGAAAGCATCCTCAACGTAGCCCTGAGGCTACGCCTGCGGTGCTTTCATCGGCTGCGGCCTTGCTGGAGGAACTTTTTGAGCATCCTGCGTAGGTTTTCCGCACTCTGCTCTCTTGTTCATCGCACCAGATAGACCGAATAGACCGGACAGACTGATCTGCGAGCGTTACAGTCCGCCTTCCCGGTTGTCGCACCCGAGAATCTCGATGAATTTCGTCAGGCGGGCCTTCTTGAGCGGATCATCGAGTTTCGCATAGATGGCTAAGAGATTTTTGATCATGCGGGACAGAATTGCGCGCACCGGACTCCGCTGCAGGTATTTCTCGTCAAATCCATAGCCGGCCTCGGTAAGAAATCGCTGACAATTCTTTTCGGTCAGCAACGCTCCCCCGTTAAAACAATCGACAAACACTTTGTAGCGATCCGACTCGTACTTCACTAAGAAATGACCCGGCATCCCGATGCCATGAACCGGAAGACCCAGCCGCTTCCCGACGAGCAGGTAGACCGTCGACAGGCTGATGGGGATCCCCGTTCGTCGATCAATCACGCAGTTGAGATAGCTATTTTCCAATTCATAGTAATTTTTCGTATTACCCTTGAATCCCTGCTCCGTAAAGAGGTATCGGTTCAACGTCTTGATCGTTTCCTCTCCCGAAGCTCGAGGGCCGATCCGATCCTGTACTTCCTGCGCCATTTCATCGAGCTGCCTCGTATAGGAGGCTACCGTCAGGGCAGGATAGGCATATCGAGCGATCAAGAACGCACCCTGCTCGAGATCCATCTGGCCATCCGGGAGCGCCACCAGCTGCATCAGTTCATCCTCAAGGTCTCCCCCGCGGATCTCCTCGAGCACCGAAACAAGACGATCAGCCATTTCCGGCTGTTCGATTTCCGCTTCCTGAAGCAGGGGAACCGCTGAAGGGCCGATGTCGATGAGCTTCCCGCTGATCGTCTGGACAATCTTCTCGTCCTCATCAGCCAACAGCCGGATCAGGGCCCGGATTTGACTCTCGTTTACGAGCATGCTGGAACTCCGAACGGATTCTTGCATCAGCCCATTGCCCGACGGAACACCTTGGCGCTCCCGTAGAGGCAGAGCGCGTCAAAGATCACCATGACCACCACAACCATCCCAACATGGGGAAGCGCCTCTGTCCAGCCGGACAAAATCAGGGGCCGCACCGCATCGATCGCCCAGGTCATCGGATTAAAGCGCGCCAGGAACCCCATCCAGGCCGGCATCCCAGCCAAGGGTACGAGCGCCGAGCTCAAGAAAATCATCGGAAGCGACAGAAATCCCAAGACCGAAAAAAAGTCGCCGTGACTCTTCACAGAAAAGGCCATCGCCATGGAAATCGCGGTGAGGCCGACACCGAAGAGCATCCCGATCATCAAGATCGCGGCAATACCAAGGAGCCCCGTCGCCGGCTGAACGCCG
This sequence comes from Nitrospirota bacterium, assembly GCA_016219645.1. Lineage (NCBI taxonomy): Bacteria > Pseudomonadati > Nitrospirota > Nitrospirota bacterium. Next base: position 116,855 of record JACRLR010000019.1, on the reverse strand, counting down.
AATAGAAAGGCCACTCCGATGATCACCAGCACTTGGAGCGACGTAATCGTCATCACGAAAATAAAGCGGCTCAGGATGACGGATGTCCGATGAATCGGGGTGGTCATCAACCGCTCGAGAAATCCATTTTCTTTGTCGAACAGCAGATCGACACCCCCGGCAAGGCCATTGTTGAGCACCGTCATGATGACGACACCCGCCGTGAGAAAGCTAATGTAGTCGGGAGCCTGCGTGACTTGCCCATCCGCGACCCGCTGAAACAGGTTGCCGAAAAAGATGAGCCAGAACAGCATGGGCTGCACGAGCGTGAACAACATGCTGAATTTCTCGCGGCTGAGCCGCCGGACCCACCGCATCGTCAAGGCGCTGATTTCTTGCCAGTAGTCGCTCATCGCTCCGCTCAATGTTGCATGTTTAATGTGAAATGGTTCATGAAGAGACTCGGTCTTGATTGAACATTTACCATTGACCATCCATCATTCCGCGACATTCGTGGCCTCATCCTGAATGCGGCGGCCCGTATGGGCGATGAACACGTCGTCCAGCCGAGGCCGGTGATACTCAATAAACTCCAGTTGACAGTCCAATCGATTGGCAGACTCAAGGATGGCGGGCAGGGCCTTCTCGGGTGATTCGACCCGGATATCCAGGCCGGTCGGCGTCGCCTTGACCGCTCGCATCGCTGGTTGCTTCGTCAATGCCGACACCAATGTGGAGATCTTGCTCTGATCCTTCAAGGTCAATGACACAATATCGCCACCCAGTCCGACCTTCAGCTCAGTCGGCGATCCCAGCGTCATAATTTTTCCCTTATCGATGATCGCCAACCGATCGCAGAGCTGGTCCGCCTCATCCAGATAGTTCGTCGTCATCACGATCGTCATGCCGCGTTCCTTCAACATCCGCACATAATCCCAAATCCGGAGCCGGCTCTGCACATCCAAACCGAGTGTCGGCTCATCGAGGAACAAGATCTTGGGATCCGGCAAGAGGCCGCAGGCAATGTCGAGTTTCCGCTTCATGCCCCCGGAGTACGTTTTCGCCGGGCGATCAGCAGACTCTTCCAGCTCTACAAGCTTCAGCAATTCGGCAATGCGTTTTGCGGCTTCGGCTTTGGGCAGATGGTACAGGGCGCCGAGGAGTTCGAGATGTTCCCGGCCGGTGAGAAAACGATCGATGGCCCGCTCTTGAGGCACGTAGCCGATCAGTTTCCGGACGACATCCGCTTCGCGCACCGTATCGTGGCCTAACACGCTCGCTGCGCCCGACGTCGGCGTGAGCAGCGTGATAAGCGTCCGGAGCGTAGTACTTTTCCCCGCGCCGTTCGGTCCCAGCAAACCGAAAATTTCGCCTGCATAGACCTGAAACGACAGATCGGAAACAGCGGTATGGCCGTCATAGGCTTTCGTCAGGTGAGAAACCTCGATGGCAGTAGCGCGATCCATCAACCCCAGCCCTTCGCGCCGGGTCGATCGTGAATCATAAACTCGATGAGATCGTTCAGACGGCGGGCTTGTTGCTGGAGACTCTCGGCCTCCAACAGGAACTGCTTTTCCAAAGGCGTACACTCCAAGTAGGTGGACAGAGCATTGATGACAATCTCGTCGCTCGCTTCTTCCCGGAATATCTCCTGCCATGTCGGCATGTCATCGCGGGATCGGAGATAGGACTCGAGAACGGCGAAGAGGCGCCGACGGACTGCCGGATCAAGCGATGCCTCTCTATCCCGGGCCACAAGAGAAATCGTGGCCTCACGATAGACCTTGTCATACCACTCCCGTTCAATTTCAAACCGCTCCAGCCCTTGCAGCAGAATATTGGAGCGTCCATCGGCGAGCGGCTGGACGTTGGCCAGCCGACCGACACAGCCTCTGGAGAACACAGGGGGGTGGCCACAATAGTCTACTTCCCATCCCTCTTTCAGCAGGGCCATACCGACGCACTGTCCACTCATGGCCGCATCCGAGATCATCGCGCGGTAGCGCGGCTCAAAAATATGCAGCGGGAGATAGGTCTTGGGGAACAGCACAACGTTCGGGAGCGGAAATACCGGAATCCGCGCGGGAATGGGAAACGGCGTGGTCGTATCGCGATGATCGCGCTCGTGAGGCTCTCGCCCGTGATCGGTCTGCATGGCTCACGATAGCTGATGGCTGACAAAGTTGTCAACGGCGCGAGCCGCGCAACACCCAACAGTCGAATGCATAAAAACCAGCGTCAACACAGGCGATTTGTGCTGTCTGCCGAAGCATGGTATAAGCGCACGCGATCATTCTCATCCCGTTCGGAGCATCCATTGCACATGCACAAGTTGTGGCCTCAGCTTCGACACATACTGTTCCTGGCGAGCAGTCTGCTGGTCGTCGTGCCAGGACAGGCAGCCGATATGGCAGAGGAATTCCGAGTCGCGACAGAAGGCTACCGATACGCCTTCCCGCGCGATCACGGGGCGCATGAAGAATTTCGTACCGAGTGGTGGTACTACACGGGCCAACTCACGGCGAAGAACGGCCGGGCATTCGGCTATGAGCTGACCTTCTTCCGCCGTGGCATGCCCCGGGAGCAGACAAAGACCCTGCCGTCCCAGTGGGCCGTCACACATCTCTACCTGGCCCATTTTGCCGTGAGCGATCTCAGCAATGGACGGTTTCATTATGCAGAGAAAATGAGCAGGTCAGGCTTGGGCAAGGCCGGCGCCGGGCGTGATCGACTCCACGTCTGGATCGATAACTGGAGCGCTGAATCGCCATCGGCAGCTCCCGACACACAGACTCTCCGGGCAGCAGACGGAGAACTTGCCATACACTTCACCGTCTCGCCGGAAAAACCGCTTGTCGTGCATGGCACCGGCGGCATCAGCCGCAAAGGCTCGGTCGCGGCCTCCCACTATTATTCCTTCACCAGGCTGGCCACGACCGGCACCGTCACGATCGGAGGCGAAACGTTCGACGTGACCGGCAAGAGTTGGATGGACCATGAGTTCGGTTCTGCCGACCTTGGGAAGGATTTGGTCGGATGGGACTGGTTCAGCCTGCAACTGGACGACCAGAGGGAATTGATGCTCTATCGACTTCGCCGAAGGGATGGATCAGCCGATCCTGCTTCAAGTGGCACGCTGGTCGACCGCGACGGACGTGGGCACCATCTCTCGCTCGGAGACTTCACCCTGGAGCCGTTGAGTTATTGGACAAGCCAGACCAGCCACGCACGCTATCCGCAGCGTTGGCGGCTGACGATTCCCTCACAACAACTCGCTCTCGATGTCGTTCCGCTCATGGCCGGGCAGGAACTCATCACGACACGGAGTACCCAAGTGACCTATTGGGAAGGCGCGATCGAAGCCCGCGGCACAAGAGAGGGACAGCCGATCACGGGACAGGGCTACATGGAACTGACCGGCTACGCCGAACGTATCCCCAATAAGCTGTAACTGGATAGAAAAGTGATGCTTGCCGCTGCCTGAAGTGGTCCTACCTGAGAGTGCTCGGCTTCAATAGAACTCGCCTGCTGTCTAACGTAGAGCTAACCAGCACGCTGCTGCTTGGCGCGTACGGTTGGGCGATAAGTTAGGCGTGCAGTGGTCGCCGCGACATCCAAGAGTCCTCGCAATGCCTCATTAACCGCCTTCGCATTCGGAAATGCTTCGGCGATCTCAGGTTCGAGAACGACTACGTTTGTCTCCGCAGCGACCCGAGCAGCATACTTCCCGCGCACAAGCTTGCCGAAGTCCGAACGCCTGTATTCTGACCGCAATTCGTCGACCGCTTTACGACTTTCCCTCTTCATAGATCCTCCGTTCCTGTCTCGTTACCGGACGAGCACTGATAATGCGAACGTGTTCACCTTCCTCGGTATGCGCCACGACCATAAGGCGACCCTGACTCGAAATGCCAAAGGTCACGAATCGGTGTTCCTTCTCAGAATGGTCTGGATCGGAGCCGGTGACCGAAAGCACGTCGCGGAAGACCGTTGAGGCCTCTTCAATTAGACGCCATGCTTTTTCAGATTAGCAGAGGCCTTCTTCGGATCCCAAGAAAATTTCATGTAGCCATCATAGCCTGGCACGAACCGGGTCAAGTCTCACAATAATACAGCCACCTGTTTAGGTTGTATGGATGCACCAACTCGCGGTGGATTCTATAGGCTTCACTGAGGGAGTCAACCCTTCCTTTGCATCGCGAACGCGACCTCGCAGTCCCCAGCCCCCAAGTGCCGCACTGCGATCTTCTTGACCTGGCAGAATGTCGTACCGCAAGACTTGAGGCGCAGGGGGAAATACCGCCGGGCGGGGGTGGGGCTCAACCGCTCCCGCACCTCCCGGAGCGACCCCTTCGGGCGCGTCCCGGCGGAATCCTTCTGGAATTCCATCAGGCGCGACTAGGCAGTCGCGTGCCTTCCATCAGTTCCAGCTTTCCTTCCGCGCCGCGCCTCGACGGGTCCCCGCTCCTCCGGTGATGTCCGCTCTGAGCCCCACCCCCGCGCCGAGAAATGTGGAATGCCCCGTTGGTTCTCCAAACAGATTTGACGAAGCCTGCTATAGTTTTCAGAGGATTCGCTGCAAAGTTCCATTACGTGTGATGATGCCGCGAAGGCACAATGTTCTGACTCTAGTCGTTTCAAGAGGGAGGACGGAAATGAAAACCAATGGACACTGGGTACTGGCCGCAATCCTGGGGCTATGGGGCATGTTAGGAGTTGGATGCACCAGCCAAGTCGTGATCACTATGAACGATATGCATCGAGCTTCTGATTCATTGGCAGTGAAAAAACCAGCGGTAACGTTACTGCGCGTCGAAGATACGACCCAAGCTTCAGAATATCAAAAAGATCCACATTATCTCGGAGATGGCACGAGCGGATTTTTCTTGATTGGGCCAATCCCCATCGCTTGGACATGGAATGAGTACCTCAGCGACAATCAGCGAACCGATATCGTTCGGGATGCCTTCACCACCAAACTGAGCGAGGCTGGATTGACTATGGCCTATCAACCAGACCGAAGGCTCGACCAATTGACTCATCTCCCTGAAGGTCATCTGGTGGTGTCAGCCAAGATTCGTTCGATAGAGGTCAGTAACTCGGTCTCCTTCATCACGCTGATCCTGGACACCGTGGGCGGGTATGGGAAATTGGAGACCAGAGTTGCACTCGAATGTCAAGTGCATCAACCCGGTAATCCCATGCCTCTGTGGCAAGGCATCGCTGAAGGAAAAGCGGACGAGGGCGAGATCACCGACGCAATGAAAATCGACTGGAAACTGCATAAACCCTGGGTCGTCCGTAAAGCCCTCGACTCAGCTGTCCAGGAATTCATGACGAAGTCCGGCCTCCACTCAATCAGCGCGCTGCTCCGCAGGGAGGCCTACGCAAAGGCGGTCAAGGCAAGCCAGGAGGCGGAAACCGTCGGGATGTTACCGCAGGCTTTGCAGCTCTATGCCAAGGCATACGGTTTGGCCGATACAGAAGATCGGTCGTTGCCGGTCATCAACGCTATTGCTCGATTGACCCGCGCCCAGTCCGATAAGGCTGCGCTCCCGGAAGAAGCACGAAGGTATGGGGTACAAGCCACGAGCTTTGTCGAAAAGAAGCGGTACGACGAAGCGCTTGCGCTCTACGACCAAGCCTTGGAACTCGCGCCATGGTGGGCGGAGGGCCATTTCAATCGTGCGTTGGTGGCGGCCAGTCAAAATCGCTACCACGATGCGGTTGCGAGCATGAGACTCTTTCTCGTGCTTGCCTCTCATTCACCCGATGCCCGCGCGGCGCAAGATAAGATCTATGAGTGGGAGTTAGAAAAGAAATAATAGAGGGAAAACAACGCCACGAGCCGGGAGGAAGGGTCAAACCATGCAAGAGGTCACCTCAATGAGTAGGAGTTACAGCCGGGATAGGCGCTGGAAATCGTTGATAGTAGTGGTTTGCGCCTTCGTTGCCATGACCGGCTGCACTCGTCAAGTAATGATGCCAACAGCGAATCTGTGGCAGGCTCCCGGTCAACAAGAACAAAAGACCCCGGTGGTGTCGGTGCTGCGTGTGGAAGATGCCGTTACGAATCTTGAACAGCAAAAGGATCCAAAGTCGCTGGGACAAGATGTCTCGCATTGGGGATTTTTGATGCTAGTGCCACTCCGTCACGATACCAATCAGTATCGGGCCGATCGACACCGGGCGGAGGTCATCCAAGATGGGGTGACGGCTGGCCTGAGTAAAATGGGCCTGTCGGCAATGGCTCGCACCGAAACAGGCCTGGATCAGGTTCGTTCGCTGCCGGAAGGGCATTTGGTACTTCACGCGAAGCTCCGTTCGTTTGCGGTCACAAACGATCTGTCCTTAATTATTGTGTTGATCGCCAATGCTGGCCACTTGGACAAAATTAAGGCGAATGTGGTGATGGATTGCCAGCTATTCCAGCCAGGCCAAGCCACACCATTGTGGCAGGGAACTATTGAAGGAAAGGCCGAATTGGCGATGCATGAGTATAGTGATGTGGAAATCGCTCAGAACGTGAGGTGGAACCAAGAGCGTAGCACTGTCGTGCGTGACGCCATTGAGGATGCCGTGGGGAATCTGATTGCTAAATCTGGAATCCGGCAGCTCAGCGCCAAACTGCAAGGAGAGGCGCAGACCCGCATGCTGGCGAAAGTACAGGAACGAGAGACATCCGGTGATCTTCAGGGAACGCTTTTGCTCTACATGCAAGCCTACCGTTCTGCAATGGGCCTGGAACAGACTTCATCCACACTCGCAGGCATCGCACGGGTATTGCGGAAGATGCCGAGCAAGCCAGCCCTGCCGGAGGAAGCGCGCAAGTTCGGCGTACAAGCGACGAGTCTCGTAGAGAGGAAACGGTATGAAGAAGCCGTGGCTCTCTACAAGAAAGCCTTGGAGATTGCACCCTGGTGGGCCGAGGGCCATTTCAATCGAGCCTTGGTGCTCGCCAACCAGAATCGCTTCCACGAAGCGATAGCTGGAATGAAGCATTTTGTCCTCCTGACGCCAGATAGCGCCGATGCCCGGGCGGCCCAGGACAAGCTCTATGAGTGGGAGCTAGAAACCAATAGCCATGGCACTGTGGGCTCAGACCAGCGGTCGCAAGTGCCAGGATCCACAGAGGAGACTATGCGGCAAACCGGTGACGCTTTGAATACGCTTGGAGAATCGGTGGGTCAATCGAGAAGCGTCTTCGGAGCGACAACGGGATCTCTCAAGAAGTAGATGTCTGAGAAGAAACGAGACAGTGGCTCTGGTCACTGAAACGGACAATGATATTAACGAAATATGCCCCACCCGTCGTAGCATGCGTCGGAGCTGTCCTACTCATGACCACTGGCTGCGCCAAAGCGCCTTTAGTCATGCCACTGAAAGGGTATTACGAGCGTCCCACCCCTAACCCAATCGGCAAAGCGATGGTAATCGTTGAGCAGGTGGAAGAGACAACAGCTGCCCCTGAATACCAACGGGATCCCACCTATCTCGGACCTGGTCTGACTGCCGACCTGTCGCGCACAGATTTGATTCGATCCGCATTTTCAACTCATTTGATGGATGCTGGACTCCACCCTATCTTTCGGTCCAATGGTACGACCACGGGTGGACCGGAAGAGCCTCTCCTAATGTCAGCCTCCATTCGGCAGTTTCATGTGGCAAGACGGGACAGGAATACGCTTGAAGCTGTCGTCATCCTCGACTGCCGTCTCTCAGAGCTAAAGTCAGGCATCATTCTCTGGCAGGGATCTTCCGAAGGAACCGGATGGCGTGTCTTCCAGGCCATTGACTCAGCTGTGGATAAATGTGTGACGCCTGCTGCGGAATTTGGTCACCGCAGAAGGAATGAAGTATACGCCAAGTTGCTACAGCAGATCAAAACTAAGGAAACGATGGGTGACTGGCCCACCGCTCTAACCCTCTATGCCGAAGCCTACCGGACTGCTCCTGGACCTGGGCAGATGGAGATGGTTCTGGAGGCTTTGGGTCGACTCGTCCGTTCCTCGCCGAAGTCAGTAAGCCTCCCTGAAACCGCACGTCGATTCGTTCTACAGGCGGAATCGCTGGTCCAGGATAAACGATACGAAGAAGCCATCGCCAAATACGATGCTGCGATTGCCGTGGCGCCTTGGTGGGCAGAAGCGCACTTTAACCGTTCGCTGGTCTTGGCCGAGGAGAACCGCTATGCCAGCGCAATCGAAAGCATGAAGCGGTTTATCGTCCTCGTCCCGGACAGTCCCGACGCCCGCGCTGCACAGGACAAAATCTATGAGTGGGAATTGAAGGTGAAATAATGAGGGGAAACACCATGAATAGATCTGGGCATACTGGACCAATGCTCACAGTGGCAAGTCTGATTCTTGTCAGCTGGCATGGAATTTCTACAGCCGTGGTATTTGCCATCGGCGAAGGGGCTCAGGCTAACGAGTATGCAAGATGGTGCGCACAGCAAGGTGGAACGATCACTAATCAAGGGGGGCTCGGCTGTATTCCTGGAAGTAGTGCTGGAGGATCGTTCGGTGGTGGAGGGTATTCTTCTCGCGAGCAGGCCGCGCTCGGGTTGGCCGGGGCTTTTGGCTCCGCGCTGGGAAATGCGATCCGGGAGAGCATGGAAGCCAATGCACGACAAGCTGAGATGAACCGGATGCAGCGGGCTTGGGAAATGGACCAAGAAAGGATTAGGCTCGAAGAATTGAGAAGGCGTGAACAGGAAGAAAGGGAACGCAGACACCAAGTGCTCATGTCCAATCTCAAAAACTCCTTGGGGCGAACGGATCTCGGATTCAAACGGATGGAGACACAGGAGCTGAAACTCAAATCCGGAAGCGATCTATTTAGCCGGCCTTCACATCCGTCAAGCATCCTGCAAGACGTCCCTGTAAGTGCTGACGCTCCAGATCTCGCTGAACCGAAGACCGTCGAAGGTCGGGCAGTCGATCCTGGCCTGGCACAGAGGACGGAAAAGGCCTGGGACGGCTATCTTGCGGCCGTTGAGCGTAAGAACAGGGCTGAAGCGCGGCTGAAACAAGTCGAGGCCGAGCAGCGGATGATTGAGCAGCTTCGCCGCGAGGCCGAGAAGAAGCTCCAGGAACAACGCATGCACGTGGCCACAATTCCTCCGAGCCGGCCGGAAGAGAAGAAGATCGAGGACGACAAACTCGCCCAGGCAGAGAAGCTCCTCAACGAGGCGATCAAGCTGGATGAAGACGCGACGAAAGATCTCGCGGACGCCAAGAGGAACGCCGAGGAGGCCAAGACGGCACTGAAAGAAGCCGAGAAGCAGAAACAGCAGGCGATGAAGGCAGAGAAGGAATAGCCGCCGTGCAAAGGCGCGCCTCTCCCATTGCATGTTCCGTCGTGATTCTGTGTCACCTAATGCTGCCCGCAGCCGCCTCCTTTGCGGCCGACCAGGCCGATCCCCGGATCGCCGCTCGCGCCAAGATCGAGCGGCTGTTGTCCTGCCAGCAGGCGGAGAAAGATGCGGCGTTGGCCGAGAAGCGCCATGCCCAAGACAAGATTTCTGATATCGAAACGTTCATTCGCTCGCTCAGCGACCGGCCCGTTCATTATGCCGCGCACGAAAAGGCCGATCGGGCGTTGATTATCTCTCGGGATGCGCTCGCCAAGGTGGAAGAGAGAGTCCGCCTGGCAGACGCCCAACTCAATCTCACGACACGGGCCATCACCTATCTTCTTCCAGAGCTGGGCGTGAAGGAACGAGCCCCCTTGGATAAATTGGTTCGCAAGGCTTGGGATCGGCTGGCCCATTTCGCGAATCGACATGGCCAAAGCTGGGACGAGGTCGCTGAAGCCAAGCACGGGTTCGTCAGGAATCCGCTGATCGAACAACGGCTTAAAGCTATAGTTCAACGCGTTCAGGGATCATCGGATCAAGCTTCCGTGCCAGTCGATGTTCGCATTTTGGCAAAGCCGAGCGGGATGGGCGCGGCAGCCACTGCTTCAACCATTTACTTCGACCAAAGCTATCTCGATCGCGCACCTTCGGAAGATGAGCTTCTGTTCATCGCCGGACATGAGCTTGCCCATATTCAGCTCAATCATTACAACAAGCTCATCGTGCGGGAAGCGTTGGAAAATAAGCTGAACTCTGTTCGTCTCGACCCTGTAGAGGGGGATCGTCTCACGGACGTGCGTGACCGCATCTATCAAAAATACCAAACGGGCCAGCCCCTCACGCCAAGAGAGGAGCTGCATCGGGAGGTCGAACTAAAGGCGCAGCTGGCACAGTTCGCTCGTGAACAGGAATTGCAGGCTGATCTACTCGGAGCCCAGATGGCCCTTGCCGCTGGGGCATCTCCGATCGGTATCAAAGAAGGGTTATCGCACGACAATTTTTTTACCAGACTCAAGAACGAACTCGAAGAGCGGCGGATACTTGGCGATAGCGCTCGCAACGAAGCCGATAATCCTATCGAAAAATTGACGGCAGACCATCCATACTCAGAAGAACGGCTGAAAGCGCTCGAAACAGCCCTGGGCTACAAGTTCTGGGAACGGACGGATTTGAAGCTTAATTCTAGTTGCCCACGCTAAGCTGGCGCTAAAAGTTACGGGTTTCTCTCACCGGTTACCTCCATCTATCTTGACTCCCCTCCAACCGCTGTGATTAGGTTTCTCGCCTATTTCCCCTGCACAAGTTGTCCATCATGACGATGCTTCGAACCATTCAGATCCAGCGGCTATTCGCCTGCGCCCTTGCCTTATTCTTCTGCCTGGCGGGCGCTGGCTGCCAGAAGGAGAGCGAGGCGATTGTCTCCATCGCTCTGCACCCGACGAACGCGGAGATTCTCTATGTCGCCACGAACGATGCGGTCTATAAGTCGCGCGACGGGGGCCGACTGTGGGAACGGTTCCCAAGTTTCAGCGCCAGACGAGTGACGACCCTGGCGATCGATCCTCAGTTCCCGGCGACGATCTATGCCGGCACAATGGCCGATGCCGTCTACAAGAGTCCGGATGGCGGGCAACATTGGCTTCCCCACAACGTCGGACTGAAAGAACATGTCTCCTTTATCAATCAGTTCGTCTTTCACCCGACAGATCATGACCAGATGTATGCCGCCACAACCGTCGGCGCCTTTTACACCAAAGACGGCGGACGTGAATGGGAAGAGCGCATGGCGGGGATGAAAGAAGTTCATATCGTGGTCTCCATCGCCATTCATCCCCGTGATCCCCGGGTCCTCTATGCGGGAACTACGGGAGGAATCTATCGGTCCGACAGTGCTGCGATGGGATGGAAGAAAATAAACAATGGGTTGATTTCTGAACAGGAGCTGATGGGGGCTATGGCGTTGGGGGTCAATGCCATTGTCTTCGACGTGGTGAACCCGGACATCGTCTATGCCGGAACAACCAAGGGCCTTTTCCGCACCGCGACGCGCGGGGAACAATGGGAGCGCATCGGACAATCACTCCCGGATCTGTTCATCAGCGCGATCCTCCTCGACCCAGCCCAGCCTCAAACTCTGTATATCGGAGGGCCTGGAGGGGTCTGGAAGAGCTCCGATAGTGGGCAATCTTGGAGTCCGATCAATAACGGACTTGCTTCCTTGAATATTCGCGCCCTTGCGATGAACCAGCGCGATTCACGCATCCTCTATGCCGGAACGAACGGGAGCGGCCTGTACCGCTCGACCGATGCAGGCGCAAGCTGGACACCGTTGCCACTCAAGGCCATACCTTCGTCAGCAAGCTGAGATTGAGGGCAAGCGCAAGTGACTACTCGCCCAATTCTGTCTCAACCATTGACTTAAACGCGAGAATGCCCTTCATTCGCTAACCCCCTCTGTAACACGCAAGGGTTAGCCAAAGGTCTCTCATCCCTCTATTGGGGGAGCGAGTTGGGGCTTGACTCAATTCCTGTTCTCCTATAGCCTTCATATTCTTCTCCTCGCATGAGGAAGGCCCCGCCAGTTCGCATGATTTAGAGCCCTGGAGTAAACGAACTTGGGGGGGATTAAGAAGAGAAAGCGAGTAATCAATGTTTGGATCGTTTGGATGGATGGAATTGACGCTGATTCTGGTCATTGTCTTGATCATTTTCGGCGCGGGCAAGATTCCGCAGTTGGGCGAAGGGCTCGGGAAGGCCATTAAAGGCTTCAAGAAGAGCGTCAACGAGGAAGATGCCATCGACGTGACGCCTCCTCCGTCCGATGCGCCTGAAACGCCGCCCTCGCAGATTGCACAATCGCAGGCGGCCCCGCCGGCATCGGCGCCGGTTCAATCAGGGAAGCAGGTCAAGCAAGGGTAAGGAGACGTGAAACGTGAGGCGTCAGGCGTGAAGCGCCAAGAGGAATCACACGCTTCCTACTTTGCTTTCCGTATGATGCCTGATGATTTACGTATGACGAGCCATGTTTGGATTGGGCGTCGGCGAGATTCTCATTATCTTGGTCATTGCATTCTTGCTGTTCGGCCCCAAGCAGCTGCCTGAAGTCGTTCGCCAGGTCGGGAAAGCGGTCAAGGGGGTCAAGGAGACGGCGGAAGACTTGCGGAAGTCGGTAGAACCGGAACTCAATATGATCCAGCAGGAAATAAAGACGGTCGAGCAAGACTTTCAAGCTTCAATCAAAGACGCAGAAGAGCAGATCACTGCCGCAACGAAGCCGGCAGAACAACAAGCTGATTCAAAAGGATCTGCCAATCAGACCTAGCGGTACAGAATCCGGCCTAGAGATACCTTCCAGAGTTTTTCTAGGTTACTCTCCCCTTCACGAACCAGTTGCATTCTCTCCCCCACATCATTAGTATTGGCGCCACAAAAATCTCCCCATCGATTTCGTACCCGTTAGAAGTGTGAATCACTCCATCAGCGTGTGAGGCTGAGCGTCTTACAAAAGAGCCGGCGTGAAGCCGCTACATGCTACCCCAGCCGCAGTCGTCTTTTGTGTCATCCGCCTGAAGGATAGGGCTATCTATATGATGGCCGTATCCTCTCCCGTAGCGTCGGCAGATTTCCAAAGACCAGAGAATTCGGCTCACGGGTCCGGGGCAGGTCAGTAGACGGTCTACCCCTAGCGACTACCGCTGGAGAGGAGAACCCTTGTGAGAATCATCGGGCAGATAGGACAGGCCAGTCTTGCTATTCTCTGCTGTGCGGCCGTGGTCGCAACAGAGATGTCATTCGAGACGTCCCTGGCACAAGCGGCATTTGAATTGCCCGCGGGTGAAAAAATCACCCATACTGCGGTCGTGGCTCGAGCGATTCCGGACAAAGAAGCCTACGAGCTCTACGACCCGAAGATCGGGAAAAACTTTGACATTAATAAGTTCTGGATGCGTGCTGACCTTCGCATACGGTATGAAATGCGGAACAATATTTGCTTCGGGAGCGCCATGGCTGGTAATACTTTAGGAGCCTGCAATACGTTCAACGGCCAAACCTCTGCGAACGGTACGCCCGGTAAGGCAAACGATAGCTACGCCTTGCAGAAGGCACGTTTAGGTTTCGGCTATGACCTCTCCCCGGACGTGAATTTCTACATGGAACTCCAATACGCATCCGTGTGGGGTGCCAACGGGCTACAGGGTACCCCGGTCCAAGACAACCAGCGGACTCAGAACGGCCAAAACTGCACGAACTCCCAGGTTTGCTTCGGGAACGGCGGCTCCTTGGGCGTCCGGGCCGCCTACATGTTGATCCGGAACTTCGCCGGAGCCGAGGGCCTGAGCGTGAAGGCCGGCCGTCAATATGTGGTGTTCGGCAACCACTCGATATTCGGCGCCTTCGATTGGTCCAACACAGGATTTGCCTTTGACGGTATCATGTTGCAGTACAGTACGAAAGCCTGGGATAGCTATGCTGGTTGGTTCCGCACTTCTGAGTCTGATCTCGGGCAAGGAGAGCCGCTCGGTGCGCTCCATAACAACCTTCCTGTCAGTGGTAGCAACAACCCCACATTGAATAACGGCAGCGCGAACATCGATTCCGACGTGTTTCTCTTCTACAACCAGATCAAGTCGGTACCGGGATTCGTGATCGAGCCCTACTACATCCTCTATTCCAACCGGTACAACTCGGGAGACAACCGGAACCAGGGTCTCGGCACACCGAAGCACTCGAACCAGACTCGTCACATGATCGGAAACCGGATCGAGCTGCGCAAAGGCAACATAGACGGATGGAACGAGACGATCTGGCAGTTCGGTCAAATGGGTGACAACGGTGGAGCCAACGCAGGCTATGGCAATCAAAAGAATCTCAGCATCAATGCCTGGGCCACCAGGACCTGGATCGGATACACACATTACGAGTGGGAATGGAAACCCCGGTTGGCGTTCAACTTCGACTATGCCTCCGGCGATGGCAGGGCAAACTGCACGCTCCCTGGCGGTGAGGCCACAGGTTGTAAGACTGCCAACACGTTTGAGAATTTGTGGGGGACCAACCATATCCACATGGGCTATATGGATACCATTGGCTGGAGGAACATGATGAAACCCTCGATTAACCTCCAATTTCGCCCGACCAAGGATGACCACATTGAAATTTGGGCCACCAGCCTGAACCTGGCCAATACGAAGGATAACTGGTATCGCGCCTCCCAAACTGTCTATGTCTATTCGAAGACGAACAACACCACGAGGCACATCGGCAACGAATTGGATATCATTTGGACGCGCTTTTTCATGGAGGGCAAGTTATCCTTCCAGGCCGGCTATGGTCACCTCTTCGCCGGCGACTATATCGAGCAGAACCTGGGCACCAGCACCGATCAGGATTGGGCCTATGCCCAGCTCTGGGTGAACTTCTAAGCAGGATACTGAAAAAGCCTGCCATCCTGGACAACGTGCAAGAGCAAGCTTGGAAAGATCATCGTTAGTCGCTCACTGCGGCCTTGCTGGACAGCCTTTTTGAGCATCCTGCACAGAGTCAGCCAGGCCCATCGCCTATCTCTCGTTCAAAATTCTAGCTCAAATCCCATTCTCGCACGCGGTCTTGCCCGCCGTGAGTCGGTCCTCTATACTCCTCTCGCGCCCATGTTCCCCAACCATCCATCATCGATACGTTCTCACCATGGATGATCTCACTCGACAGCTCAGCGAACAGTTCGGCTTTGCGAAGTTCCGGCCCGGCCAGGAAGAGGTCATTCGCGCGGTGCTAGCCGGGCGCGATGCGATGGCAGTCATGCCGACCGGGCTAGGAAAATCGCTCTGCTATCAATTGCCTGCGACCCTGTTGCCCGGACTGACCCTGGTCATTTCTCCACTCATCGCCTTGATGCAGGATCAGGTGGCTGCCTTGAGGCAGCGGAAAATTGCGGCGGCGGCGTTTCACTCCGGCCTGAGCGGGCTTGAAAAGAGCCGTGTAATGGAGGATCTGAACCAGAAGCGGCTGCAGTTGCTCTATCTGGCGCCCGAACGGATGCAGCACGAGGGGTTTCTCCGGTTCTTGCGTTCCCTCTGGGTCTCGTTGCTGGTCGTCGACGAAGCGCACTGCATTTCCCAGTGGGGTCACGATTTCAGGCCCGACTATCTCAAGATCGGCCGCCTGCGCCAGGAATTGACCAATCCCCCCTGTTTGGCCTTGACTGCCACAGCTACTGCCCGCGTGCAAACGGATCTCTGTAGACGGTTGTCGCTCCGCGACCCATTCCGATTGGTCACAGGGTTCCGCCGGGCCAACCTCGCCTTGTCTGTCCGTCTTTGCCAATCTCGCCAGGAAAAATTGGTGACATTGGAGCGCCTGGTTGACGAGACTGAGCAGGGCACGGTCCTGATTTATTGTGCGACGCGCCGTGGCGTGGAAGAGGTCGCGGAATGGCTGGAACGCTCTCACCAGTCGGTCGGCTACTACCATGCCGGTCTCTCGGATGAGGGGCGGCGACTTGTGCATGACGAGTTCCGACGAGGGACTCTACGGATTTTGGCTGCGACGAATGCCTTCGGGATGGGTATCGATAAGTCGGATGTCAGGCTGGTCGTCCATTTCGACATTCCGGGAAGTGTGGAGGCCTATTATCAAGAGGTCGGACGGGCCGGTCGCGACGGACATCCGGCCTCCTGCTGGTTACTGTTTCATGAGCGTGATCTGTCTACGCAGGAATATTTCATTCAGCAGGCGGCAAAAGATTCCGAGGGTGTGGATCGCGCGGAACGGATGAAAACGCTGCTTCAAGAAATGCTGGGATATGTTTCGGTGCCGACCTGCCGGCAGCTTGCGATTCTTGAGTACTTCACCGATGAAGCTGAACTGGCTCTAGGCCCCTGCGGTCTCTGCGATCGCTGTGTCGCGCCGCAGCGGCAGCCAAGCAGGGCGGTCTCTCGGGAGGCCACCGTTTCCTCGAAGACCATATTGGAAACCGTATCCTGGTGCAGGGGTCGGTTTGGTGTGAGCCGAATCGTTGAGATTCTTCGGGGAAGTCGTTCCAAGGCACTGATGGCCTATGGAGCGGAAGACTGCCCAACATACGGAACCTGTCGCACGCAGACAAAGTTATCGGTAACCAGCCTGGTCAAGGCTCTGATTGATTCGGGGCATCTTCAGGTCGAAGGCACGGAGTATCCCACGCTCGATGTGACGCACAAGGGGCGGGAAATTCTGCAAGGAGTCAGTGCTGAGGTGTCGAATCATTTAGAAGGGCCTCAGTCCGATTCACCGGTGGCGAAGCCATTCCGCGAAAGGATGTCTTCTGTGGTTGCCCCGCGAGCTGCTCCGGTGGACCCGCAGCTTTTTGAGCGGCTCAGGCAACTCCGCACAGAGCTTGCCGAGGAAGAAGGCGTCGCAGCCTTTCTCATTTTTCATGACAAGACATTGAGGGCCATTGCCGGTCACAAGCCGGAGACGTCCGCTGCCTTGCTGGAGATTCCCGGCATCGGTGATCTAAAGGTTGAACGGTATGGCCGGCGGGTGCTGCAAGTGGTGAATGGGGAGTAGAGAGCTGTCAGCGCTCAGTGTCTTTAGCCCTCCTTCGTAAGGAGGGGTGAAGGGAGGAATCGCGTTGTAGCTGAAGGCTGACAGCTATTTGAAATTCCCTGCCTCTGCGAAGCGCGCTTGCAATTCACTGTATGTCTTCGTGACAGGAAACTGCGGGAATTCCTTGGGGAGGTGCTCAGGCGGGCAGAAGAAAAATCCCGCATGGGCCTCCCCCAACATGGCGGTGTCGTTGTACGCGTCGCCGGCGGCCAGGACATGGAAATTGAGTGATTTGAGCGCGGCGACCGAGTGTTTTTTCTGATTCTGCATCCGCATGTGGTAGTTGACGATGCGTCCGGCTGGATCGATCTCCAATTGATTGCAAAAGAGCGTTGGAAACCCCAGCTGGCGCATCAGCGGTTGGGCAAACTGATAAAACGTATCGGACAGGATGAGCACCTGGCATCGCTCGCGAAGCCAGGCGATAAAAGCCACGGCGCCTTCCAACGGCCCCATCTTTTCGATGACCTCCTGAATATCCCGGATCGTGAGCTTGTGCTGATCCAAAATCGCCAGCCTCCGGGTCATCAAGGCATTGTAGTCGGGCATTTCACGGGTGGTGATCTTTAATTCCTCAATGCCGGTTTTGAGTGCGACGTTAATCCAAATCTCCGGCACCAACACTCCTTCCAAGTCTAAACAGACAATCACAGGCTTGTGCATGCTGTCTCTCCTTATCGCTCGCAGTAGTAGAATCTAGCCGTCAGCTTCGTTGCTACGTTTTTGAAACTCCTGGCTCAAAAACCGCCACATCTTGTCGAGCACCTGATCCAAGAGCGATGAGCCGGGCCACGTCCGCCTGGCTTCCTCCTCGTGCTGCTCGGCCCATTCCAAGGCCATCGGAAGCGGAATGAGCCGCGGAGGAGCGCTGGTTAACGTCCCCCACACCAGTCCCAGAATGGAACTGATTCGCATCGAGACCGGCAGGGGCACGATCGGATTGTGCACAAGATCCTGGCAGAGTTCCGCCGGTGAGGTCACGAGGAGTTCCCGGCAAGCGGCTGGTCGCGCCTCATAAATCGAACAGAGTTCGTTCTCCAAATAGGGACATGGAATTCTTAATGCATAATAGGATTGGTTGATCGGGTCGAGTTCTTCATCCGCTACCGGCCGGGAGGTCTCTGCCACGTCATTGAGCCGATCCCACAGGCCTTCGCGAATCAGACGATCCTTCGTGTCGCTCAGGTGATTGAGCAGGAGAGTTCGCCGATCCGGTGGCAACTGTTCCACATATTCGCTGAGCGCGAAGGCTTCCGGCGCGGAAAGCGGGACCAGCATGCGGCAACAGGCAGCACAGCCCTTTCGGCAGGAAACCGTCCTGCCTGCTTCGACGGCCTGCTGGACTTCTAACTCCGCGGCTTCTTCCCCAAGGCGGCGCGTGACTGGAACAATCGCAGTGATGGGAATGAATCCTGTCGGCACATCAATGGCGGTGGTCAGACGTCCGGCCGGGGTATTCAGCGCCACCTCAAATCGTTCCATGATCACCAGCCTTGCCCACAGCCTTCGTGGAGGAGCAATGGGACAGGCCCCTCCGCAGAGGGCAAAACAAGTCCCCTGCCGTTCGTATCGGCATCATAGAGAACCGTTGATTGGCTGGTCAATCACACTGCGGTTCTTGCTCCCCCTCCGACAGATCCGCATAATGTGGGCGAGGAGAACGGTATGGCATTGTCTGGTCATGTAACAGGTTTACTCAAAGAGTATATGAGGGATCTGGTGGTGCAGGCGGAGCAAGAGACGGCGGCTCATACCTCCTTCGGCTTTTCTGTTACACCCTATCGGCCGGATCAGGCGCTGACCGATTTGTTGGCCATACTGGACGATCGCATTGAGTCTGAGGGGATGCAAGTCGGATTACCGGACGGGTTTCTCCATCAGATGTGGGGCCTGTGTAACGACGCCCGCACCCAGGTGGCGGACCGCGTGTGGTTGGAGATCAACAGCAGTGACCAACCATCGTCGAAGGCAAGAATTCGTGAACTGACCTACCGCGCATTGATCGCCATACTCGAAACCACTCCCTAACCCGCATTATTCACGAAGACTTCTACTGCAACCGCCGCACGAAAATCAGAACTCATTGCGGTATTCTTTCTTCGCGCCAGGATCATACAAAGGGCGCTCGACCTCGCAAGCGCGGTGGCGACGCGCCTGACGGCGGGCGGGCTCGCCGCTCAGTCGGTCAACATACTGTTTCAAGTATGCCTCCCTCCCTCGCGGCTCCGCGCGCCCGTCTCGCGTGGCGTCTCGGTGGTTTCGTCACGAACTCTCGTGAATAATGCGGGCCAAGCGGGACATCGGCGGTTCGCTCGCGGTCCGCTCCATGGGAACAGAGAGCATCTAATGTCTCTTGCGCAGACCCCGCAAACGAGGGGCCTCTCGCGTGGCGAGATCAGATTGTGGTACGCTTCCCTCTCCGAATTGTCTGACCAGGCCCCTATCTTGAGATGAGGCTGCTCGTGCCTGGCAGCAACTCTCCGCTCCGGGTCGGATTAGCCAAAGTCCGCTGGTGTGAGGAACGACGGTTCGGGGTTGAATTTATTCAACTGCCAAGTGGAGACCAAGTCCGCGTGGGCCAGTTCGTCAAGCATGATATACCGCATACACGGCCACTTCGATCACACGCGTGAGAAAGGTGGCGTTCTTGGAAAGATTCATTCCAACGTGTGAGAGGACAGGTTCATGACCAAGGCTCTCATGCTCTTCATGATCCTGATCCTGGCAGGTTGCGCTGAGCCCTATACGATATTTCATAGCCAGACAGGCCAGCCGATCATGCTCGGCCGCCGTGCATCTACCTATGAAGGTTGTCTCTCCATCATGCACGAGGAGGCGGCTCGCCTTGGAGTCCCGATCGGCCGAGTCCAGGTGAAAGGTTCCTGGCAAGGCCGGTCCCTCCTCTGGCCTTTCGAGCCAGGATATGCCTGCGAAGGGATCATCGGCCCCGAACGTCTGCCGCACGGAATTTATCAGAATGTTCCGCCCTTGTTGCCTCAGGGATAGGTATCTTTTCCTTCCTGCTCCCTACGCTTTTCACGCCTCTCCCTGGCAGTATTTCAGATTTTGTTTATCCTCCCCCTGTCTCCTAGCTATAATCAGGACTTCATGGTGACCAGCCTCGTCATTGA
The DNA here is from genome assembly GCA_016219645.1 of Nitrospirota bacterium. NCBI lineage: Bacteria > Pseudomonadati > Nitrospirota > Nitrospirota bacterium. The sequence goes on along the minus strand of JACRLR010000019.1, from coordinate 96,800 downwards.
CAGCCAGTCCGGACCTTGAAACTGGGAGCCGATTCAGAAGTTCACCCGATACCGAAAGCGTCAGATGATCAACGTACTCCTTGTTGAAGATAATGACGTCGACTCCCAGCTCACGCGAGATCTTCTCACTGAGTGGAGCATCGAGGAGTTCAAGATTACCCGTACGAAAACATTGGGAGAAGGACTCGCCCTTCTGAGCCGAGAGCGATTCGATGCCGTACTCTTGGATCTGTCACTCCCTGATGGGTTCGGTCTGGCGACGGTGAGACAGGTCCACGCCACCAGTCCGACGGTCCCAGTCGTCGTCTTGAGCGGCGTAAACGACCAAACCTTGGCTCTGCAAGCCGTTCAACAGGGGGCACAGGATTACCTCGTCAAAGGCCAAGGTCATCCCGAACTGTTGGCTCGTGCGGTCCGCTATGCTATCGAGCGGAAACGGGCTGAAGAACATCTGACCTACCTGGCACAGTATGATCACTTGACCGGCCTAGTCAATCGCAATCTCTTTCGTGATCGGCTCATTCAGGCGATGGCGCGAAGCAAGCGTATGCAACAACCGATCGGCCTGATGCTCCTCGATCTGGACCGATTCAAAGCGGTGAATGACACCTTCGGCCACGATATGGGCGACGAATTACTCAAGACCGTATCTGAACGACTCAAGGCCTGTGTACGGGAAGTCGACACCGTGGCCCGGATGGGCGGAGACGAGTTCACGATTATTCTCGAAGGAGTCACTTCCGAAGAGAATATTCTCATGGTCGCAAAGCGGATCACAGAATCCATCGCCACGCCTTTTGAGTTGAAAGGGGAGCACATCTCCATCGGCATCAGCATTGGAATTACGATTTACCCTCACGACGATCATCCGGTCGACGAATTACTGAAGCATGCGGACACAGCGATGTATCGAGCAAAACAGCTAGGCGGCAATGCGTTTCACCTTCACAGGGTCTCCGGAACTCCCTCGGCTAACCTTCGTCCCTGATGCATTTGTGCCACTTGCAGAACCCTTCGCTAGTCCTGCCACTCACCGTCCGATGTCACTCAAGGGCTGATCCGTCACGACCAAGGTCCCCCGTGGATTGGGGGCAAGAATGTTTGAGGTATCGAGCGCCTCACGGCCGGGAGTAGGACGGCAGTCAGGAGTCATCACCATCCCCCAGTGCTGATTCTCGCTGCAGATATTGTCGACGAGGAGCCCTTCCGCGTGATGAAAGAGGAGAATCCCACTCAACATATTTTCTCGGCACTGGTTTCTGATAAGCTCCGGATGGCTTCCAGGATCCCGCACCGCAATACCGAAATGGTGGTTATTCCAACAGACATTATCGGCGATCCTTGGCTGTGCCCCGGCAAACACGAAAATCCCGGATTCGCGGTTTCCACAGACTTCATTCTCCGCAAATGTCGGTCGTGATTGCGGCCCATAAATCACCACGCCGGATAGAATGCCCTCCATGGCACGACACTGTGTCACAACACAAGTCGAATCGAGCAGGTTCATCGCTGAATGCTGATCGCTGCCGACGTATCGAAACGTGATGCCGGAAATGCGACCGCTTGGCACCTGCTGGAGATAGAGCGGACCCCCACGACGGGAAAAAATCTGCACCTCGTCTCGACCAGCGCCTAACAGATGAATCGGTCGCCCCGTGATAAAGACTTTGTCCTCATAGATTCCAGGGCGAACAAAGATCTGATCATATTCTCCTGCATCGAGTAGTGCCGCACTCGGTCGCCGATACGAGTCACCGTTATGCGCATCGACGATCAAGGTCTTTCCTCCGAGTGGATTTGCCGGAGGATCAGTCAACATGTCCAACCCACTTCACGGTCCCTTTCCTGTGTATTTGGTCACCGGCTCTTTACTGTGGCCACTTCGTTGAGTGGCTGTCTCCATCTAGGAAATGGGGAGACTCCCGCACCAATCGTACAAATCTGTCGTCCTGCAGGAACAGACGCTCGACAATTCCAGGCCTATCCTGGCCTTGGATAGTATCAAGGCCTTGAAATCTTGTCGGTTTTAGCCGCATGAGGTCCTGGCATGGTGGCACGACGATTGCGTTCCAACGAGAGAACGGATAGCGAGACCTTCCCGAGACGTAAGAGGTATTACCATGAAGATCCTAATGACCGTGCTTCCAGGACTGTTGGCGATGCTGTTTTCTCTCAATCTCGCTGTGGCCGCCCCCTCCAACAAGCAGGATGCTACTCGCCATCTCTACGATCGGGTCATGGAGGAATACAAACACCGTGATTACGAGGCCGCGCTGGCCGGTTTTCGATTCTTTCTCGAACTCCACGGGCAGTCTTCGTTAGCACCCAATGCACAATACTGGATGGGAGAATGCCAGTATCGGCTGGGCCGGTACAAAGAAGCCCTGAAGACCTTCTACCATGTTGTGTCTTACTACCCGCTCAGTCCGAGGATTGCTGCCTCAACGTTGAAAATCGGGCAAACCTACACAAGGCTGAAGGACCACGAGAAGGCCCGTACGATGTACGAGCGGGTGCTCGATGAATATCCGGACAGTCCAGAAGCAGAGCTGGCGCGGAAAGCTCTCGACGCAGCACCGATGCGAGAGGCGGAACCAACTCCTCAACTAACCGGCAACAGTCTTTCCGACTAGTTTCACCTCGCGCGTCCATCACTCGTCATCACTCACACCAAACAGCTGAGCCAATTGAGGCACCGTATAGGAGGTGTGGGGCTTCAAGGTGATCACTGTGATGCCGGCTGCCTGTAACACAGACTGGATCTCCCCTCTCCGAATGACCTCATGCGGCTGAGGAGGAAAATCATCCTCCAGCAACACAACCTGCTCTGCGGACTTCGTTCCTGGATGGACCAACACAAAGTCGAGTTGCTTGAGCGCGATTTGCCGCAACACCTGCGACCGGATCTTGCCTTCTGCCTCGACGCTGACGACAGCCCAGAGGGGAACCCTCGCAAAAACCAGATAATGGTCTTCCACGGCCAGCCGTATGAGATTGTACAGGAGAAGGTCCGTGTCGGTCAGAAGAGGCTGGGGGCGCAGCGTGACGCCGGAAGGAAGAACAAAGGGCTCTCTCCCGGATGGTCCAGTGGTTGACGAGCCCTTCAAACGCCACACCAGGAAACCCAGGAGCCCGATGACAATGACGATGGATACAATCTCCACCATCGTGACTACCGCCCGGGAAGAGATTCGCGCCACCGCGGTCCGTTCGGGACAATCGTCCCAAGCAGCACCGGATGGTTCGCGCCTGTCACAGACGGGATATTGCCCCACTGCCCCGTCACGGTTTGATACGCCAACAGCGCGAAGGCCACAGCTTCAAACACCTTACTGTCCCACCCTAACGTCTCAAATGTGGTGACCGGAACCGGAGCGAACTCTGTCGCCAGCTGACTCATGATCCTACGGTTTCTGACGCCACCGCCTCCCACCACCACTTCATCGATCTCCCCGCTTATCCAACGGCGCGAGGTTCCGACCGCCTTGGCAGTCCACATACTGCAGGTCGCCAATAGATCCTCTATCGAGAGGCTCCGTTGCTGCTGAATCGCAATCAGTTCCTCGACGAGAGCAGGACCGAAAGCTTCCCGCCCAGTCGATTTGGGCGGACGCTTGGATAGAAAGGGATGCGCGAGTAACTTGCCCAACAGTCGTGAATCGACCTCCCCTTTCATAGCCAACTTCCCATCACGATCCATCGACAACCGTCCGTCGGTTACACGCGCCATTAGGCCATCGAGTACCATATTGGCCGGCCCTGTATCGAATGCCAGCACCCCACTGAGATGGCCCCCTTTCGGTACATATGTCACGTTGCTGATGCCCCCGAGATTCACCACCAACCGTGCACGACGCGCGTGTTTCAAAAGCAACGCATGAGCAACAGGCGCCAGTGGAGCCCCCTGGCCTCCTGCGGCAATGTCACGCGAACGGAAATTAGCCACGGTTGTAATCCCCGTTCTTTCGGTAATGACCGCCGGTTCGGCGATTTGGAGGGTAGAACGGATCGCACCGACGCCAGTCGCATGGATCCCATGGGGAAGATGGTGGAGGGTTTGCCCATGAGAGCCTATGAACGCCACATCGGTCGGCTGAAGTTTCGCCTGCCGAATCACGAGCAGCGCCGCATTCGCGAACCATTCGCCAAGCAACGCATTGAGATGACACACATCCGCGACCGTCCCGGAAACCGACGCAGAGAGAATGCGCTGCTGTAACGAGCGTGGATAGGCCAACGTATGTGCTGCGAGCGTGCGCGCCTTCAGGAAGCGGCCTCGCCCGGTAATGTTCACGAGTGCTGCATCAACCCCGTCACCGGATGTTCCAGACATGAGTCCTACGACATGCATTCCTTGCTCCCTCCAGAAACCGTCTAGCAGAGTTGTTGGACCGCTACGCTAATAGAACTATCGAGCTGGGTCAACTGGGAAGACGGCAGGGCCGAATCCAACAAACTGGTGATGGAATCTTCTCTGTGCAAAAGATGCAGGGTGTACGCCAGGTTGCTGTCGTAGGCGCTGGTAATGTTTCCCTTTAGGACTAGGGGCTCTCCTAGTTCCCCTGAACCAGTCGTTGCATTACATAGATAGCGCCCTGCCTACTTGACGCGAGAGCTTACGGAATGAGAATCTAACGGGCGCCCAACACCAGTCCTGGCTGACTCATAACAGCAGCCTATTCGCCGGAGAGGCCGCTTCGGCGAATAGGCTGGAATCATACGAGGTATAAGAAGCAAGATGAAACAATCGGCCATTCAAGAATTGAGCTCTCGCGCACTCACAATCGTGCTGATTAGTAACAATCCTGTCCTGCGCAGGGGATTGCACATTATCTTGAAAGAGTCTCCCTTCGTCTCAGAAATTGCTGAAGTCGCCGTGAGCTCTCAGGCGGTGGACACCGTTGTTCGGGAAAAGCCGCAGGTCGTCGTCGTCGATCTGAGACTGGTCGATACAGACTCGTCGGCGCTCATCAGAGCATTGCGCGCGGCGGCCGCCGATTCGCGCATCTTGGTGCTGAGTGGATTGCACGATGAGACGTTGACACGCGAGGCCTTAGCAGCAGGCGCCGAAGGAGTCGTGTTGACCATTCAACCGGCTGCCGTCCTGTTTGCCGTCATTGAATCCCTGTGCGGCGACGTTCCAAGATCCATGGGTCCTCGACCTGCGCAACCCGCCACCGGCGTGATCAGCGATACGCCTTCGACCAGGACCACTGATCTCAAGCGGGTGGGGTTTATTGAGAGCCTGACCTCTCGAGAACGAGAAGTCATACGGTCGCTTGCGAAGGGGTTCACGAATATGGAAATCGCGGATTGGCTGTGCATTTCAGAAACGACGGTCCGCCATCACTTTACCGCGATCTTTAGTAAGCTGCATGTCTCCAATCGGCAACAGCTGCTCATTGCAGCCCACCGGCAGGGGCTTGTTGAATTCGGCACCAGCTGATACCTCAGCTCGCATCATTCACGAAAATTCGTGACGAAACCGCGGAGACGGCCGCGCGCAGCTAGCCCTCCGCCGGACTGCTTGTCGCAGCGGCGTATCGCAGGTCGCGGTAGAAGTCTTTGTGAATAATGCGGGGTGGGTGCGAGAGCTCGTGGGAAGGCGAGAATACGTTACACGATGGGGGATATTTGGCAGGGGTACGAAGTCAGGCTCACTGAATGGGACCGGTTCTCCTTAATGGATCACGCGATCACGTAGACTTGCGGATCGAAGCCCATTGTATTTCCTCGCAGCACGGCTGTTCATCGAAATCCCCGGTCCGACGCCGACTCGTTCTTGGTCCGCAGCCACGCCTCCAACTCCAGCAGCATCCGCCGGGCGTCGGCATCGCTCGTCTGCTCCAAGGCTGTCATGAGCTGCCGATACGCCTCGTGACGGTACGGCTTGGCCAGGTGCCGCTGCAGGTTCCGGCTCTTATGAATCGCACAGCGCTGAGGCACGCTTCGCGGCGGTCAGTTCCACAGCTCCCTTACAGCTAATTTTGCGCTCCAATGGTGCTACCATCTCGTGCAATGAGATGACGTGGAGGGTCACACTTTCAGTTCGAGAAACTTCTTGAGAATCCTCTTCCCCAACGACGTTCCTACCGACTCCGGATGGAACTGGATTCCATGAATCGGGTACTGCCGGTGCTGTACACCCATGATAATCTCGTCCCACGTTTTGGCAGTAACCTCGAGACTGTCGGGTAATGTGCTCCGCTCCCCGATCAGGGAATGATACCGCATCACCTCAATTCCGTTGCGAAGCCCCTTAAAGATTCCCTGGTTATTGTGGTAAATGACGCTGGTTTTCCCGTGCATCGGGTAGGGCGCCCTTACGACTCTGCCCCCGAAAGCATGAATAATTCCTTGGTGGCCTAAACACACTCCAAGGATCGGCACCGTCGGACCCAGATCGGTGATGACTTGCTTGCATATGCCGAAGTAGTTCGGGTCTTCAGGATTCCCTGGGCCGGGAGAAATAATGACCCGGTCCGGCTTCAGATCTTGGAGCTGGGCAAGGGTTAACGCATCGTTCCGATAAACCAACGGTTTCCCGTTGAGTTCCGCCACGTATTGATACAGGTTGTACGTAAACGAGTCGTAATTATCGAGTATTACTATCTTCATGATGGCTTACCCCTTTTGAAGCGCAGGAACCGGCGCAAGTTGCTGCACAGCGGTTTGCAAGGCAAGTCTCAACGCTTTTGCCTTATGGAGTGTTTCCAAATATTCATCCCGAGGGTCGGAATCTGCGACGATCGCTCCGCCAACCTGAAAATAGGCCCTTCCGTCCTTGATCAGGATCGTCCGTATCACGATGTTCAAGTCGAGGTTGCCGGCGTAGTCAATGTATCCTATTGAGCCGGAGTAGATTCCTCTCTTTACCGGCTCAAGCGCGTCGATGATTTTCATGGCTTCGATTTTTGGCGCGCCGGTCATCGAGCCACCAGGGAAACAGGCCTCGACGAGGTCCAGGCTGTTTCTCCCCTGTTCCAGCTTGCCCATAATCGTCGAAACCATTTGGAATACAGTCGCATACTTTTCGATGATCATGAGCTCGGAAACCTGAACGGTTGGCACCTCACAGACTCGTCCAAAGTCATTGCGCACCAGATCGACAATCATCATGTTTTCCGCGCGATCCTTGATGCTCGCCATCAGCTCGCGGTGGAGCTGTTTGTCCTGCCTCGGCGTCTTCCCACGAGGTCTGGTGCCTTTGATTGGACGGCTCGTGCACCACCCCTGCCGGTCGACCCGAACAAACCGTTCCGGAGACGAAGACACGACTTTCACACACGGTAGGTTCAAGAAACTGGCAAAGGGTGCAGGGTTGATTCGTCTCAGGTCTTTGTACAGAGCGAACGGATCGCCGTCAAAGTCACATTCGAACCGATGCGTCATGCAGACCTCGAAGATGTCCCCGGCAAAAATATGGTCTCTCGCCTTTTGAACGGCAGCCATATACTGCGATTCGTTAAACATCTCTCGAAAGTGAACTTCGGTTGAGGTGGTTTCTCGATCCACTTCTGGATTGAGCTGATCACTTGTCTGACTTTCCCCTTCAGCTACTTGCTCGGCTTCTACGGATAGCATCCACTGACGGAGCTCGTTAAAGCGTCCCTGAACTTTTTCATCAGCCGCTTCCTGAGTTTCATCGAACGCGATTACCGACAGAAACAGTCTCTTTTCGAGATGATCGTAGATCAGTACATGATCGACAAACATGAAGTAGCTGTCCGGCAAACCCAGGTCGTCATCACCAAGACAGGGCAACTTTTCCAGTACATAGTTCAATTCATAGCCGAAGTAGCCGACGGCCCCTCCGAGAAAAGGAATCTGGCTGTCTCGATAGGCAGACGGATCAACTTTGTACCGCGAAAGAAGGAGCCTAAGTTCCTGGAATGGCTGTCCTTCCTTCCGAATGATCCCGTGCTGTTCATGGATTTCAATTTGCCGGCCTTTGCTCTTGAACACCAGAAAGGGCTGTCTGCCGGCAAATGAATACCGGCCGAGTTTCTCAGGGTCCCTGACGCTATCCAAGAGAAACGAATGCTCTTCGTGAGCGAAGGTCTTGAAGTAGTCAAATAAACTCACAGGCGAGTCGATCTCTTGGAGAATATAGGCGTACTTCATTACATCAGCCATTTTCCCTCTCCTTTTTAATCAGCTGGTGAAATCCGTCTGTCAGTCGTTGCGTCATGCTTCCCGGAATGGAGGCACCGATCTGACGCCCATCCACAGAACGCACCGGCATGATTTCCATGATGGTATTTGTCATAAAACATTCGTCAGCCGTGTAGAGGTCGTAGCGCGTCAATTCCTTTTCTTCGACAGGGATGCTGTATTGCTTTCGAGCGATCTCGATGACAGCGTTTCTAGTGATTCCCTCCAGACACCCCGAGGACACTGAGGGCGTCCAGAGCACCCCTCTGGCAACGGCAAACGCATTGCTCACTGTCCCCTCTGCAACAAAACCACGGGTGTTCAGCATGAAGCCTTCGATCAATCCGGCTTGGTTCAGCTCTATTTTGGCGAGAATATTGTTCTGGAAATTGCAGCCTTTGACCTGATTGCTGAGAGTCTCGTCGGCGATTTTTCTCACCGCGAGAATCTTTGTGTCTGCTCCTCTTTGATAGCATTCGTCGGGATAGCGAGGCAGGTCTTTGACGATGATAGACACCGTCGGCGATGTGCAGGACTCCGGGTCAATTCCTCGCTCGCCGATCCCGCGAGATATCGTGATTCTGAGATAGGCATCCTGCAGGCCGCTGTGTGTCAACGCCTTGCGACTCAATTCACCGAGCTCATCTTTTGAACAAGGAATGCTGAGATGAAAATACTTCGCGGATCGCCACAGTCGATCGAGATGCTGCCCCAGCCTGAAAATGCTGCCTCCATAAGCTCTGAGCGTCTCAAAAATACCGTCGCCGAAAAGATACCCATGGTCGAAGAGGGATACCTTCGCATCTTCTTTGGAGACAAATTGCCCGTTGAGACAGACAACCACCGGCATATCGGCTAGTCCTTGCTATGCGCTGTTCGCTGTATCGTTAGAGGGTCGGATCTTTTTCCGGCTTTTTGATGAAATTCGACCGGAAGGGAGGCTCTCTCAGATCCATGATTCTCTGGCTTTTGGAGGAGCTTCTCGGCAGTGTGCCGTACGGAACGAGGTCGACGGCGACTTCGATACCCAACACGCCCTTTAGCTCGCGCTGCAGGCGATCACGAGGGGTGGAATACGACTCTTTAGGAATCGCCGATTTTGGTTCAACGGTAATTTTGACCTGATCCATATCGTTTTTTCTGGAAATTTCTACCTGAAACTCGTCTCCAAGATCCGGATGCCTTCGAATGCTGTCTTCGATCGTGCTCGGGAAAAAAGCGATTCCCCGTATCTTGACAATACCGTCCGCCCGGCCCCGCAATCCTCCAATCGCCCGCATGTGCGTGCGGCCACAAACGCATGGCTCCTTTGTGAGAGCCGTGAGGTCCCCCATTAAGAAGCGGAGAATCGGTTGAGACTCAGAAAAGAGATTGCTCACGACGAGTAGCCCTTCCTTGCCATCCTCAACCGGTTCGTACGTTTCAGGATGCACAACCTCGGCAATATACGCATCTTCCATCAAATGGACATTGGCCGGACGTTCTGACTGGTTCACTTCTTGTTCGCATGTGTATCCGAACGGTGTCATGGCGACTTCCGTACATCCGAAGTCGTCATGCAGCTTGGCTCCCCATAGCGATTCAATGCGCTCCTTTGTCGAAGGAATGCAGGGGCCCGGCTCACCAGCGGTGATTACAATACGGATCGAACTCTCTTCCGGCGAATAGCCGAGTTCTTCCATCGCGCGGCCGAGGTACAGGGCATATGAGGGGGTGCAGGCCAGAACGGTCGGTTTATACGCATGAATGAACAGAGCACGTCTCTGCGTATTCATCCCGCCACCGGGAATGACAGGACACCCCATCACATTCATGCCGTAGTGCAGGCACCAGAATGCGACCGATGGGCCGTAGCCGAAGCAATTCATGACGATGTCGCCCGGCCGCACGCCCATTGCCCAATAGGCCCGTGCCCCGAGCCACGCCCACATGTCCCTATCGTGCTTCGTGTGCCGAAAGACGCGAGGAAGGTTCGTGGTCGTCCCCGACGTGGCAAACATCATCCACCCTTCGCTTGTCCAGCGATCTTGAGAAAGAGGGGAAAATGTTCCCCATGGCGGATTGTTAGCCTGATCTTTGAGCCAGTCGTGCTTTGTCGTGATTGGGATCTTGTGCAGATCATGTACCGAAGTGATGTCGCCGAGGTGCAGCCCCGCCTTTGTGAATTTTTCATTGTAGAAGGGGCTCTGTTCATACAGGTAGGAAAATGCCGCCACGAGTTTGTCGCTCTGAATCTCTTTGAGTCTTTGCCGCGGCACCTGTTCCAAGTCTGGACACCACACCGTGGCAGACCCGGCCTTGTCCGGATTCAGCTTATACTTGAGAACAGTCTGGAGCCATTTGCTTCGTGTGTCAGACATGGATGTTATCCTCCTTACTACTTTAGTAACCAATGCCCTGCAGACCTGCCCCCCTCATCGAACTGACGGCGCCGACATACGCTGAGCAGCGACCATCGCCATCTCCAACGCCTGCTCGCAACTCAGTCGTGGGTCGCAGAGTGTTGTATACGTCCTCCCCAAATCCGCCTCCGTGAGTCCTCCCGGTCCACCGATGCATTCTGTTACGTTTTCGCCGGTCAGCTCGATGTGGAGGCCGCCAAGATACGTCCCTTCGGCCTGATGTATGTCAAAGGCCTGCTCCAGTTCTTCATGAATATCCTGAAAATACCTGGTCTTGATCCCTGCGCCGGTCACCTTCGTATTCCCGTGCATCGGATCGCAACACCAGAGCACAATCCTATTCGCCTCTTGCACGGTGCGCAGAAGCGGAGGCAAGCGGCGGGATATCATATTCGCACCGAACCGATGAATCAGCGTGAGCCGGCCAGGTTCATTTGCAGGATTCAAACTGTCGATGAGAGCGAGAAGCTCGTTCGACGTGATCTCCGGCCCAATCTTGACAGCGATGGGATTGGCTATGCCCCGAAAATACTCGACATGACCCCCGTCCAATGATCTGGTTCGATTGCCAATCCAGGGAAAGTGTGTCGACAAGTTATATACTCCCTCTCGACGTGGGACTCGACGCGTCTGAGCTTGCTCGTACAGCAGGTGCAACCCTTCATGGCTGGTGAAGAAATCTGCGTGGCACAACTCTGCGATCGTGGTGCCGCTGAGTGCTTCCGTGAAACGAATCGACTCCCCGATCGAGATGGTCACACGTTTCCACTCGACTGCGAGCGGGGAATGGCCGATGAAACCGAGGTCCCAATTTTCCGGGTGATGCAAGTCTGCAAACCCGCCTGTGGTGAGAGAGCGGATGAAGTTCATCGTCAAGGCAGCCCGTTCGTATGCCCGTAGCAGCAACACCGGGTCAGGTGTCCGGTCAACCTCGGTAAAACCGGGGCGATTGATCATGTCACCTTTGTAGACCGGCAGTGTTATGCCACACCTCGTTTCCGCTTCAGCCGACCGTGGCTTTGCGTATTGCCCCGCAAATCGTCCCACCCGAATTACCGGCTTCTTGCTCCCGTGGACGATAATCAGGCTCATCTGAAGCAGGATTTTGAGCTTATTGACAATGGCCTCGGGCTCGCATTCCTCGAAGCTTTCGGCGCAGTCGCCACCCTGTAACAGAAATCGCTCCCCTCTGGCCGCCTCAGCGAGCCGGGTTTTGAGGGCCTCGACTTCCCAACTTGTCACCAGCGGCGGAAGCTTCGCGAGTTGGGCCTGGACCTTCTTAAGGCTTTCAGAATCCCTGTACACCGGCTGTTGGGAAACAGGTTTCCCTTGCCAGGAATCAGGAGCCCATGGATTGCCCGTCGCATTGGAATCTTCCAAACACTTGATTGCATGGTTCGACATATCGTCTCTCGAATTAGCGGAAGCTATCGGCACGACGAGTCTTCATATCAATTTCCGTCTGCTAACAAGTCTAACGATAAGCCTGCACAGCGTCGGCAGGTTGCGCAGCAGCCCTCTTACCCGCACACTCCCGGAAGTCATCCCTCTGAGCACGGCTAGAAACAAGCTGAAGGGGCCACGCCGAGCATGAATGAGCAGACCATATGGAATGCGCACCTGCATATGAGGCGTATGGGCAACTCCTGGAACTAAGACGAGTGATTTCTCGGACATCTCCAAATGGGCAGGAGGCAACTGGTCAAAAGCGACATCAGTGATTAAATGGATTCCTTTAAACACCTCACTAAGTATTCCGCTGTTGAGTAACCGTTCGCTGAGCTGCGTGACTCTTTCCCGGAGAGGATCCAATCCTAGAATCTTGACGAATCGTACTGTCTCGGTCGGCGCGAAGATGTATCCGAATTGCCGATGATAGAAGCGTTCATTCAGCTCCTGCGATGTAAATCCTCCTCGCAAGATGACACCGGCTTCGAGCAACCTCTTGTCGGCAAGATCATGGGCCTCCAGGGGAAGCCCCCTTTTCCTGTACTCAGGAAGTACGGCAAAATCACCTTCGACGCACATCGGGACATCCAACCCGTCCTCCAGCCGAACCGGAAGAATTGCCCCATGAAAGCAACCGACAATCTCACCATCGATGACTGACACCGTCACGTCATCTGGAGAGAAATCCGGTCGCAACGAATGTTTCCACCGCCAGAACGATTCATTTCCCCATGCTTTCGCATGAGACGCATTGAGTATGGCGGCAATTCGAGTCTCGTCCCCTCCTTGATACGAGCGAGGTCGCGATGTGCTTGTGGCGGACATGAGACAATAGACTCCTTCTTCTGACGTTCTCGATTCAGTCAGCGCCTATCGGCCAAGGGGGAATACCAAGGAGCAGGCAAGGTGAGGAGGCGTACAAGTTGCTGAGCGGCGTAAAGTTCGGAGTGGGGCGTCACCGTGACCTGCCCAGATTCGATCGCTGACTCAAAGGTCAACCGCTTAAAAATCATTTCTGCAAAGACAGATAGACTCATGTTGATTCGACAATCTAGGGGCGGTTCCGTCGTAACAGGAGCCACTGCCAGGCAATTATCTCCAATCTGAACATACACTTTCGGAAAGGGGTTAAATCTATAGTACCCATTTGCGAACTCGAGCAAGAATGTTTTCGCCCAGCCTTCGGGGATGATTTTACGGCGATATTCAAGAACTCGCTGCATTAGGGCCACGGGATTCACGATCGTCACGTTCAAAAACTCACCCTTAATTTCCGAGTAGTCACAAGCACGTAAGGCCTCACATAGAGCCAGATTGCCGGCTGGTACAGTCATGTAAATTGCCGGATCTCCTTTGGCGCTGGCCCGCTTCTCCAGTGCGTTGCAAAGCGTAGTGGCGATCTCACTCATCCTTCTTCGTGACAGTGTGGGCTCAATCGCAAACTCAAGTACATAATTTTTAGGACCAAGCACCCCATAACCTAGGATTGCCCCGCCCTCTTCAATCACCAAAACATCATCCACCGACACCTTAGGACGATTAAGCACACACCAGTTCCAATAGGCCAATGTTCTCGGAACATATCCACCGTACTCCCGATGAGCCGCATTCCATAGCGTGACAAGCGCTACTGCGTCCCCTTCACGGTATCTTCTGACTCGCGGGTTAATTACCGTCTCCATACTCCATCACCCATAAAATCGAACTCGTCTATGCCATCGGCCTGCGCACAGTCTTACACAACAAGCGCAATCATCACCGTCCCAAGGTGGTGCTTGTCGTATCCGCTTTTGCCCCACCTTGGAAATAATGCGGCGCCCCGCGATCGACAAATGCCCGGGCTTCGTGCAAACGGCGAAGGGGAACGTGGAGGTCTGACAGTTTGGATGAAGGAATCGAGGGGACGCTGATGCTCCACTGGTTGAGCGTCCTCACCACGCCGGGGATCAGTCTCATGATCGCAAAGGGTCTGGAAGCGCTGAGCGCTCAACTCGGATACTTGCCTGACAAGGTGGAAGGCGATCGTCGCATAGCGGCTCAATGCCAGGCGACAGGCCCACGTCCGGAAGGTGTCTACCCCTGATGGTCAATGATTGAGGATCACAACGGAGGCTCAATGGGCTGTTGCGTCGGCGATACCCGTCGAAGCGTCTAAGGAAGGGTTGAGCCCGGTCCGCAAGATGCCCGTCACCCTGAGGTCTGTTGGGGCAGCCGGGGGCACGGTATCAACTGAGTTCCCGGGCATCTCAGCCACATAGGCGTAGACTGATCCGGATCCCCAGTCACTATTCCACATCACTTTGGAGCCATCGGGGCTGATAACACCTTTGGGTTGTGAATCGTAGGTTGCGCCGGATGAATGCTCATGGGTAAAACGCTGAACAATGCCGCTGCCGTCAAGCTTGATCGCATATAGTTCCCCATCCCCTGATTTCAAGGCCCATCCCGGACGTTTGTAACTTCGGAGCGATAGATGACCGCATTCGTTAAATCCCGGCATCAATTCAGACATAAGCCCGTTATCCAGACGGGCCCTTCCCTTGCCCGTGCAAACTTGCGCATCTATTTCGTTGCCGGATCCGTCATACCCCAGGTCTGCATGGGAACCGTGATTAAAGATTTTACGTAAAAAATTTAAATTGCGGTCATGAACCACTACGCCGCCGCCGGTGTTGCTGTGCAGCACAACATAATTTCCTGATGGTGAGATGGACATCCAATCTGATGCAGCGGCTCCGATATCTTTCTTTGAAATAACGACATCGTTCGCTATGTCATAGACGATGGCGAGAGTCGGGCCCACATTTAGGACAACATATTTATCTCCAATGGAGATATTGCCTTCATAATCCCCTATCGAGATGTTCCCTTCAGGAAATGTATGGAGCAGGGTATCGGCATTTGTTCGGACGTTCCACTTACGGAACTGATTTCCGCTGACGTAGAAGATAACGTTTGGGTCCACAGTTGACCACTTTGGTTCATTCTTACTACCCTGTTTGGTGACGATTTGATATGTTTTCGCGTCCAAGATAAATTCCGCGGCGTGTAGCTTTATCAATGTCATATCGCAATTCCAGGCCTGGTCCTTCGAGTAGTGATGTTGCAAGCGCGACGGTTTTGAGGGCCCCATCGATTCATCGCTGATTCTGGTTACCTTGGTTCCAAAAACAGGATCAATTATAGGCTGCAGATAGCCGGGACGAGGAAGGGATGGAACCTTTTTAGGCCCGTCATAAATTGTATTTGGTGGATAGACCACCTGGGCGAAAGACTCGCTTCCGAAGCAAGCGGTCAAGCAGGCGACGGTCAACAATGTCCAGAGACTCAAAGATGAGAATTCTCTAGGATGAGAGCCGCGAGCTGCATTCGCTTCACGTTGTGTTGTCTCGTGCATGGTGGACCCTCTGAACCGGAACAATTCCTCTCCACGACTGGTTCGCATCTGTGGCTGAACGCAAGCAATTCGGGTGCCTGCAAGGCACATTGCTCCAACGTCGTATTATCACGGGGAGATCGCTGAGTATCCTGAGCGGTTTGTCTGTCCGATAGTAGCCATTTCCCTACAGCCTTGCGATCGCTCACCGGTGCAAGGGAACGCGCCCAGAAAGTCACCCGTCTAAAAGAACCGCTGGGGAACCACGATGATGTCGCCGGGATACGTGAGGGAATCGAGAGTCGTCTCGAGGGCCTCCTCTTGCCCGTTGACGGTGCGCAAGACCTTCGTCGAACCCTTCGAGGCTTTTTCAGTAAATCCTCCGGCTATCGTGATGGCTTTGTGAACCGTGAGCCCTTTCTCGTACGCGTAATCACCGGGTTTTTTCACTTCACCGTTGACGTAGAACTTCTGTACCTGCGCGACCACAACGAGATCATCGGGCATGATGAGAGCATCCGGTTCAAGCCTGAGGCTTACAGTAACCGGACCGTTGATCCGCTTCACCAGGATCTCGGTCTTGTCCGATTTCTCGGTGAGCCCGCCTGACATGGCAATGGCTTTTTGGAGAGTGAGCCCTTCTTCATAGGGGAACCCGCCCGGCGTCTTGACTTCCCCACTCACATAGAAGTTCCGATGACGTACAATCGAGATGCTCACCTTCGGTTTTCGGAGGTATCCTGATGCCAGGCGTGCGGTCAGATACTGTTGGAGCTCTTGAACCGTCTTGCCTTCGACAGGAACGGCGCCCAAAAGGGGATAGTCAATTTTTCCATCTCCCTCCACCTTCCGTTCCAGAGACAACTCATCCTCGCCAAACACTTGAACCCGAATGACATCGTTCGGTCCGATCCGGTAGATATCGCGTTGGCTGGGAACCTCAACTGCCACGGCTTCGGAGATAAGCATGACAGCGAAGAACAGACTAATAAGGTGACGAAGAATTGTCATTTTCCTTCTCCTTTCGTAGCAGCGTCATCATTCGTGCCCCCCGTTGAGCCGCCACTCGACTCCATGGGGCCGTCTATTCCTTCGCGTGAGGGGTTTTGTTTGAACCATCACGGGAAGAAACGATGCCTATTCCTATTTAGTGCGTTCGGCCTCTGGCCGCGGCAAGAACGAAGCTGGCGGACGGTTTCAGCATTCTGCTGTTAGAAGAATCGCTGCGGCACCACGATGATATCCTCGGGCAGAACCTGAGCATCAAGTGCGATCTCGACCGAGTGCTCCTGCCCGTCGATGCTGCGGAGCACCTTCGTCGATGTCTTGGCCGCCTTGTCGGTAAACCCGCCGGCCATCGTGATGGCTTTATGCACCGTCAGTCCCTTCTCATAAGGAAAGGCACCCGATAACTTCACTTCTCCATTGACATAGATCTTCTTGGCTTGCACAACGACAATCAGATCGTCAGGCATGACGACTGTGTCCGCCTCCAGCAACATCGTTTCAACGGCATTGCCCTTGAATCGCGTCACTTTTACCTGAGCCTTGTCCGCCTTGTCGGTGAACCCGCCGGCCATCGTCAGCGCCTTCTGGATGGTGAGTCCTGGCTGGTAGAGGTACTGGCCTGGAGTCTTGACTTCGCCCGATATATAAAGCTTCTGCCGCTGACTCGGTCCCTCGACTGTGATGATGTCGTCAGGCAGCACCGGGGTCTCGAATGCGCTGGGTTCTGTCTCGACGCCGGCTTCTTTGAACCGGGTGAGCTTGATGCTGGACAGGTCTGTGCGTTCGGTCAACCCTCCTGCCATCGATAGGGCCTTTTGGACAGTGAGTCCCGGCTCGTAGGGGTAACGGCCAGGCGTCTTCACCTCTCCGCTCACAAAGATTTTTTGCATGAGCCCGACAGCGAGGATGTCGTCGGGGAAAATAGGAGCCTCCATCCCCAAGATCATCGTGTCGGCCCGATCTCCCACAACACGGGTTGCAGCGATTTTCCTGGTCTCGGCTTTCTCGGTAAAGCCACCGGCCAGGCTGATGGCCTTCTGCACCGTGAGCCCCGCTTCATAGGGATAGCCGCCCGGCGTCTTCACTTCCCCGTGCACGTAGAAGTTGCGGTAGCGCACCAGCAAGACAGTCACTTTCGGCGACCGCACATAGCCCTCTGCCAACCGACCTGCCAGGTATTCCTGCAATTCGTTGACAGTTTTTCCGGCGATGGGGACTGAGCCAAGTAGCGGGAAATTGATGATGCCGTCGCCTCCCACTTTGCTTTCAACCGTGAGGTCTTCTTCCCCGAACACCATGATACGAACCACGTCGTTTGGCCCCAATTGATATTGATGTCCGCTCTGAGGCGGAGCAGAAACGGCAACCGCAACGCCGTTCACGAGCATCGCTACCAGGAAGAAACAGGTCGATTGTGTGAGGCGCCAGAGCCAGGCGCCCAAGGTCGAATTCCGATTGGATGGTGTCATAGTTGCCTCCTCGGCGCTTTTCCGAATGCCTGAATACTGACACTCTCGTTGTGCCACGATCGCTGGAACACATCAGCGGCCATTATAGGAACCTAAAAAGACCCGTTCGGCCTCCTGAGCAGCGTAGGCTCCGTTGGGTGTAAAGGTTGGCACCAATTCACGAAGAAGATCTATCACGAGATCGAGATCCTGCAGAGCCGCGCGTTGCTCCAATAAAGCCACCAGCGGCATGAACGCATAAGGATTGTAGGGAGGGCCCGACTTGACCTTCAGAATCTTCTCCAACGCCGACCGCTCGATAGTCTCCTCCTGCCCGACCAATTCCTCAAACAGCTTTTCACCGGGCCGAAGACCCACGAACGAGATAGGAATATCTTCATCTGGAACCAGTCCCGCCAGGCGGATGAGATTCCGTGCCAAATCTACAATCTTGATCTGCTCCCCCATCTCCAGCACATAGATTGCCCCATCCTCACCCAGAGCGGCAGCATGCAAAACCAGCTGCACAGCCTCCGGTATCAGCATAAAAAACCGGCGGATGTCAGGATGCGTGATGGTCACCGGTCCGCCCGCCTTGATCTGTTCAAGAAACCGCGGCACGACGCTGCCGTTGCTTCCCAGTACATTCCCGAACCGGACGGTCATGAATTTTGTCCGGCCTCGTTCCTCCAGACTTTGTACGACGAGTTCGGCCACCCGCTTGGTCGCTCCCATGGTGCTGGTCGGATTCACCGCTTTATCGCTGGAGATCATGACGAATTGCCCGACCCCGCAACGGGCCGCCGCCTGGGCAACAATCCGAGTTCCCCGCACATTGTTTTTCACCGCCTCGCAGGGGCTGCCCTCCATCAGCGGCACGTGCTTGTGAGCCGCGGCATGGAAGATGACGGCAGGATTAAAGGATTTCAAAATCTTCTCCACACGGACCTCATCTCCCACATCCCCCACAATCGGAAAAACCGGGATCGCGCGCGAACGATCGACCAGCTCGTTATGGATGGCGAACAAGCTGTTTTCATATCGTTCGAACAGAGTCAGGCAGCTTGGCTCAAGGGCCGCGATCTGCCGGCACAGTTCCGACCCGATTGAGCCGCCCGCGCCGGTGACCATGATTGACTTGCCTTTGATCAGACGGCGCAGGGGCGTCACTTCAAGCCCGACGGGAGCCCGCTCCAAAAGATCTTCAACCGCCAGATTCCGGATCCTGGTGATCTCGACATGGCCCTCCAGAATGCTGTGAAGATCCGGCACGGTCTGGATTCTCACCTTGTGGGACTCCAGCAGTTTCACCAGATCGCGCATCACGCGGGGCTTGGCGCTCGGCATCGCCAGCAGGACGACATGCGGGGCCACTTCCGCCACAATCCGGCTGAGGTCCTGGCGCCCGCCAAGGACCCGCATGCCGTGAATACGCAGGCCTGTTTTCTCCGGGTCATCGTCGAGGAAACCGACCGGTTTGAATCCGTTCACCGGACCATGTTTCAGCGCCCTGACCAGGCTCTCACCGGCATCACCGGCTCCATAGACAAGGACTCGGGTTTCGCTGGCGTGGAGTTGGGTAGTGTCATAGTACAAGCGACGGCTGAGACGAATCGTCCCCATCAGTCCAATGAGCAGGACCGTATCCATTACATAAATGGACCGCGGATACTGCTCCAGTCCAAGCCCCCACTGAACTGCACAATAAAACACGGCGATTCCCAAGATCGAGGAGGCGATGATGTTTTTGAAGTCCCAGACGCTCGTGTACTGCCAGATCCCTTGATAGAGGCGAAACGGGATAAAAATCAGCATACGAATCACCGCCAACAGAGGCAGTGTTTGCATGAACAGCCCCATCGCCCAATCGGGAATTGCTCCGTCGAACCTGAGCCAAAACGCCAGATAATTGGCGAGCGCGACCAGGAACAAGTGGGTCATGACGATAAGAGGCCGGCGGAACCGGAGCAAGGCACTAAACATAGCAATAATCCTACTGGTACGAGCGTGGGTGGTTGACCGAGACTATCTCTCAGATTGTGGAGTGGGGCTTCGGCAGTCCGGTCAGGACAGAGTTTTCTTCAGGCGTCGTACGCCGATGTTGCAGCGTCGCGAAGGAGCACCGGGCGGCGGTATTGCATGATCCATCCGTACAGTTCAGGATTCAGTCGACCGAGCACGGCACATCCCAGGCTGGGAAAGAATGACAGCAGTTCCCGAATCGCAGGCGATTCGTGGAAAGAATCGTGCGGAGTGGGCACGACATTCAATTCCATGCCGCTTCCAAGAAACACCACACGGAAGACAGCCGTAGCTCTCACGAGATGAGAGCGAGAGGTCACTATCATGATGCGTTCCATCTGCTCTCTTTCGAGAACACGACGCATCACCAATGCTTCATCGGCAGTATTGCGCACACCGGTGGCACAAGTGCCAAGCGGATGTCCGGCACGGAGGCATGCGGGATCGACCAGCGTGGTCAGCAGTCTCGGCGCCAGGCCTCTCTCTATTAACGATGCTGCATACAAGATGCGCTCACCATTCCCTGCCAGTACCACAATCACATCGGCAGATTGTGGTATCCCGAGTAGCGGGTCATGAAGAAACCCAGGCGTGATGTCTGGATGGAAGATGAGCCAGTTCGCTCCGTACAGAGACCCAAACGAAAGCAGGAGCGCCATCAGCAGGACACTTCCACCTCTGGCATATGACCGCCGGGCGGCAGCGTCCTTCATCCTGAGCAAACTTTCTTCTCCAATTCCTAGCGTTCTCACCCCAGCAACTGCTCGATCTGTGAGCAGATGTATCCAAGCTCTTCGAGGGTCATGTGTGAATACAATGGAAGCGCCAGGCCCTCACGGCTAATCTTCGGTGTGTGTGTGAGATGCGAACTCACGCGCATAGGAACTTGTCGAAAGATCGCGTGCTCATGAACCGGCGGGTAGAAATAACGTTTCGTCTGGATCCCTTTCTCTTTGAGCGCCTCGTAGACCTCATCACGACTCCGTTTCGCGCTCTCTGCGATAAACAACACAAAGTAATTCCCGCTCGTTGTCCGATCGGCTGGAAACTTCTGGACCCAACAGCCTGGGAGTCTGCCCAACCGATCTCGATAGATCGAAATGAGTTCCTTGCGCGCCTTCACCAGTTCTCCCATGCGGCGCAGGGAGAGCAGCCCGACCGCCGCGTGCAGCTCGCTCATTCGGGCGGACAGGCCCAGATGATGCATCTCTTCTCCCTTCACAGGATCCTTGCCGTAATCCCGCATCGACCTGATTCGCTCCGCGAGGGTTTGGTCATTCGTCGTCAGCAGTCCTCCTTCGACCGCTGTCACGACTTTCGTCGGGCTCATCGAAAAGATCTCACAAACGCCGAATCCCCCCAGCGGCTGACCGTGATAGGTCGCGCCCAGCCCTTGCGCGCTGTCGAAATAGACGGGCACTCCTTTCCGGCGACTTAGCTCGAGCAAGGCCCCGTAGTCGGGGGGCAAGCCGAAGATCGATACACCGCAAATCGCCGCCGTGTCCGGAGAGAGGTTCCGTTCGACGTCTTCGGGATCGATGGTGCAGGTTCCCGGCAGACAATCGGCGAATACCGGAGTCAGCCCATTCCACAACAAGGCCTGGGCTGTCGCAGCGAAGGTAAACGACGGAACGATGACTTCTTTCCCGGGCCGCAATCCCAGGGCTCCTGGGATCAACATCAATCCGGCCGTACAGGACGACAGCGCCACGCAGTATCGCGCGCCGGTTTGACGGCACACCTCCTCCTCGAGAGCCCTGACGGTGGGACCGACTGTGACGGTTCCCGAGTCCCAACTCGGACCGACGAGTCGCATGATATCGCTCAATGACGGGAGCGTAGGTCGAATGATAGGAAATTTCATAACCCTCCTTTGTTTTGTTGGCGCTCCAATGGCCGATGGTGTTGCATGGGGCGAGAGAAATGTTAGAGGAACGGAGTTGGGGAATGTCTGCGTTCCTCGTCAAGCGGGACATAATCTGCACAAGGTTGATTGATATCACGACATTGGAGAACTCTCAGGAAAGTTAGAGACAGGATGCGAAAATCAAGGAGCAGTGATTGGTGCTCTACGTACCAGACGTCAAATGCGAGTCTTTGATCCCAGGAAATGGCATTCCGCCCGTTAACCTGAGCCCACCCGGTAATGCCTGGTTTGACGGCATGCCGCTGGCATTCGCGCTCAGTATAATGGGGTAGATACCTGGGTAAGAGATGGCTCGTTCCCTGACGCACAGAACGCAGCTCTCTCCTGCGTTATGTTTAATTCTTCGTAGAAACTATGGCGCTAGGAGTGATCTTTCTCTCCGCCGAGAGGTGACACGGTTGTGCCGGCAGCTCAATCGATGACAGGAAAAGCTCCAGTTCCTTGGGCGATTTAAGAACGATCACGGCTTTAGAGGATCCCGCTGCTGGCTCAGGCTGTGGCGTGGCCACTGCTTCGGATGGGTACCAGTACACCTCGGATAGAAGGCGAAGGAGTTGGGTGATTCTTACTGGAATTGCTGCTAACACGTTCATCGTCCCGAAGTCCCACTTCAGAAATCGTTTGATGCTGCGCATGGTGGTCCGCCAGAGACAAAGAGAGAGGGGAAAATCAAGATGGATGATGGTTTCGGCCATGTCGAGGAATCCGAAGTCACCGTCCACGATCCAGTTCTCACGCTGTGCCATTTGCCGCTTAATCTCCTCTTTCTCGGGCTGGGTCATCTCATTCACCCAAGGCACCTCGACATAGTCGACGCCGATCATTTTCGCCAACGTGTTCGCAAGGGTCGTTTTCCCAGCACCCTGATTTCCGATGACGGCAACTCGCCTTGAACCAAGTAACTGTTGAGTTATCTTTTTTGAATATGGGTGGCTCTGCTGAGCGCTCAAGAGACTCATGGGTTCAACCGTTCTGGCTGCACGTTCGCACGTTGCCTGTCCTGCTGCTCAATCAAGAACGGCAAGGTAATGGAGGCACAGCTCTGTGAGATTTGTGGACCTACTGGCGATACTGAGGAAAGAAATGCGCTCTCGTGGGATCCTGGTCCGGGCATCTTACTCGAGCTCGCTGGTTGAGAAGGTGGTACTTTTCCTCGTCAAGAATCATCCTGAAGGTGAAAATTTTGAAGCAAAGGATTGAGCAGAATCGCGCGGTGTTCTCACACTCCAATGGCGGTTTCCAGAAAGCAGGGAAGACGCCCAGATCGGTTCGGTGTGTCCTGAGAAGGCGGTAAGATGCAGGAGCCGAAGGGTGAGAGGCCTCTCTCGCCACCACTTATGAAAACCGAGGGCGCATCAGTAGCGTCTGGAAGAAAACTGTCCGCTCGTGGAAGCTAATGCCATCGCGGCGTGTGTAGACGTCAAGTCGAATGACGGGAAACTTCATAATTCTTCTTTGGCCTGTTGCCTCAGTAATGTCGGATGGTTCTCCCCGATGATTCAAACGCTCAGAGAGGCGGAGTTGCGGAATGAGCCCGCTCTTGATCGAGCGGTAGTAGATTCACCTGCGTGTTCAGGTTGATATCACGGCGCTGGAGCACTCTGATCGCTGTCAAATACAAAATGCGGAGATCGAGGAGCATCGATTGATGCTCCGTATACCAGACATCGAGCGCAAGCCGCTGATCCCAAGAGAGACGATTTCGCCCGTTAATTTGCGCCCACCCTGTGATGCCGGGCCTGACCGTATGCCGGAGGGCTTCGCGTTGGCTGTAATAGGGAAGATATTCCGGCAAGAGCGGCCGCGGACCGACCAGACTCATCTCCCCGCGCAGCACGTTGAACAGCTGAGGCAGCTCATCGAGACTGGTCTGCCGAAGTATTTTCCCAAGCGGCGTGACGCGATGGGCGTCGAACTGCGATTGACACTCGCGTTCGCGATCCACGCACATCGTCCTAAACTTCATCACCGTAAAGATCCTGCCATCCAAGCCTGGGCGGCGCTGACGGAACAGCACCGGCGATCCCATGGTTGCGCGAATGCCGATCGCCACCACGATCATGAGCGGACCGGCAACTATCAGGCACGCAGAAGCAACGACGATGTCTATGAGGCGCTTCACCATTGGGTACATGCATCCAATCCCTAGCCGGCATGACTCAGACGGTCCGTTGCGATATGGTGGCGTGATGGGCGACAATCGCGAAACGTGAGACACGCGTGACGTGTAAGATGGTCGATGGATCAAGATCCGAAGTTCGAGGTTTACGGAACTTCGGACCCCAAACTTCGAGTCGGGCTTTTCCCGCTAGTCTCGCCCGTCTCGCCTGACGTAAGGATCGGCTATTGCAGCAGAGGTGTTCATGAATAACGCGGGTTAGTGCTGCTACTTCTCCACTATCACTTCTTTAATATGATTCAGCCTTGGCATCTCGCCCCGGATAGGATTGTAAAAAAAGCCAAACCATTCTAACTTCGGCAAGCCAGTAATGACGGAAGGCAACTCCTCGAATTGATTCCAGGCAAGATTCAGCTTCCTGAGATTCTTCAAGTTCTCAAAAGATGCAGGCAAGCTGCCAAGCTCGTTTTGATACAACGTCATGTGCTCCAGGTTTTCCAGATTACCGATGCCTTTCGGCAATTCCTTGAGTTTATTTTGAAGGAGAAACAAGCCTTTTAGATGTTTGAGTTCGCACAATGTCTCCGGAAGAACGCTCACGCAGTTACACTGCAGCATCAAACACTCCAATTCCCCTAACCGTTCAATGTCCTCCGGGAGCTCGGCGATTGGCGTCACTCCCCAGGCCAGCACTCTTAATTTGGAATAGTCAAAAATGACAGAGGGGATGTGCCTCAATCGACTGCTATACAGATTCAGCAGTTCAAGCTTTGTACATGCGCCATATTCATCTGGGTAGACTCTGAAGGTGTTCTTGTGGAGACGCAATGTTTTCAAATTGTGAAACTTGCTTAAAAATGAGGGCAGCTCACTGATTTCGTTAGCCGATAGGTTGAGATGTTCCAAGTCCGCGATCGCGTGTATCCACAAGGGAACCTTTTCTAAATGATTCGAGCTCAAATCCAGATACCGCAATTGCGTCAGATTACCGAAGTAGTCCGGTATCGAATGGAACATGTTGCTGCGCAGGTTGAGCCGCTGCAAGGATGTCAGGCCGGCAATGAGGCACAGGATTTCCGCTTTTTCGCTTTGCGTATGATGGCGAATAAGGCCGCGAAAGATATAGTCCTGAGACGCGAGATCGAGCTCCACGCACCGTTCGTTTTCAAATCGGTAGTGAAACGGAACCCCGACCTTCTTCTTCAACAGATCGATGGCGTCGAAATCATTCATGTGTCTCTCGCAGAGTCTCGTTGAGTTTTCCGCACCAGGTGGCGAAAGCCTTCCAATCTTTTTTCGGCAGGCTGTCCATCGACAGAGGGCTGACCAGTTCCTTGCCGCACAGTTTCTCCAGATGATGCCGGATGATTTTCATTGCGCCAAAATCGGCTTCGTACCCGTAGTAGTTGCCAAGCTCACAGATCGCATAATACTTGCTTGACATATCCAGCTTAAAAGCGATGATGAACCGCTCCATATCCTGCTGAAGCTCTTCATTCCCATAGGTCGGACAAAAAAATAGAAATACATCGTACTTGCCCATCGAACTCGAGTCCGTGAGACTCTTCACATCAAAACAATCGAATGAAAACTTGACTGTCTCTGCAAGCGTTTTTACCACCCTGCGAGTCGATCCATGGCTTGAGGCATAGAGAACGACGGTCTTCATGAATGCTTGCCCCTCGCTTCAGAGAACAAGGTACTGCTGGAATCGGAGATGACCGAGAAATGCGGCGGCATTCTCTCAGCATCGCCCTACGGCTGGCTCATTCTGTACAGGGGAAAGTACTTGCTTTCTTCCAGCTCAATAGTCGATGAGAGGGTCTGGCGCCATTCCTGAACCAGCGCCTCATAGGCTTGTGGAAGATGGACCTTTTGATAGGTATAGAAATCCTCGGTGTGCTGGGAAAAGTTGAGCTTGAACCGCATCACACCGTCGTTATTCCGGTATCCCCCCCCCATGTTGTACCAGCGATACCCACGGCGCTTGGCCCACCGGATAATTTCGCAGAACAAGAGATTATTCGGCGCAAACTGTCCAGGGTCTTCCGCCGTAGCCGACAGAAAGTTGCCGACGAGTCCGTTCATATGAAACACGGACCCACCGGCTACGACGCGATCTCCTTCATACACAAAGAATAACGTGAGGTGTTCCGAGAAGCGGGCATGCAGGTCGCTCAACCAGGATTCAGGAAACATATACCAGTCACGCGCTTGCAGCCGCTGCATATTGAGGTAATAGAGTTCGGCGAACAGTTGCACATCGGCCGGCGTGTCGGCTTCTTTCACCCGCAGTCCGTTCGCCTCCGCGCGCACGATCTTCTTCCGATTCTCTTTCGTAAACCCCTGCCAGATTTCCTCTTCCGATTGACAGAGATCCACAGTCACAACCGTGCCGCGCCGTTCGAGCCCGTTCGAGAGATTCACATGCCGATGGTTCTGCAGAAAGGGATGCAGCCGCGCGAATTCGCTCACAATGTTTTCCTCGAGGCAATAGGCATGGAACGCCTCTAGAAACTCGGACCAAATCCGCTCTTTCTCTTGCTCGCCATTCTCCACCAGCTGTGCCAGGGGACCGCCGTATCCATAGGGGGAGACGATGTCGGAATACTCGTTCCATTGTTGGGGCGACTGCAGGAATGGCAATGAGGCAATGCGGCGCTGAAAAAACGGATACACAATCACGGATTCGCCGCGACGAAAACAAACCAGCCGCGCAACGCATCCTTCATATTCCGCAAAGGCCTGACACAAGGTTCTGTGGAAGTACACGTCACACCGGTCCATCCCGGCCACCATGGCATCCCACGCCTCGCCATGCTTTGTATCAGCAGTCAATACTTCGAATGATGTCGACATATGCGATCCTCCTGTTTGCCCGCTTTATGGCTGAGATTCCCTCACCGGAGGGTAGATACTTTCTTACTCATGATTCGATCGGTCATGCTAACTGGAGGTGTTGAGCAACCGTCTCTCCGATCCCACTACTTTCTCTGAGGATTCTCCAAGAGAAACGGCGATACCTGTGTCTGGCACCGGAATCCTCTTCTTCTCAAGCAGCTTCAGATACTCTTCGTAGACTGCCTGCCAGATTCCTTCTGGACGGAACTCCCGAAGCGCCCGGTCGCGCGCCGCCGCTCCATGGCGCTGGCGAAGTTTCCCATCGTGCAGATACGTTCTGAGTGCCCCAGCCAAGCCTGCCGCATCGTACGGCGGAACCAGCAAGCCGGTCACACCGTTCTGAACGACATCCACGCAGCCCGTCACGCTGGTCGCCACGACCGGCACCTGCATCGCCGCTGCTTCAAGCAGCACACCCGGCAGGCCTTCCCGATGAGTGGGAAG
The DNA here is from genome assembly GCA_016219645.1 of Nitrospirota bacterium. Taxonomy (NCBI): domain Bacteria; kingdom Pseudomonadati; phylum Nitrospirota; species Nitrospirota bacterium. The sequence continues at coordinate 69,550 of JACRLR010000019.1, read as the reverse complement.
GACGAATACATCCATAGCGGCATAGAGCGCCGGTGTATCCCACTCTTCCCCGATAAGATGCACGCGTGAATCTTTCCGCAACGACGCCTCGACATCTCTTGGGATCGGATCCTGCGGCTCCAGCGGGCCGACGAGTAGGAGGTGCAACGCCGGAAAGTCAGCGCGCAACTGACCCCACGCCTTCGTAAGCTCCACGAGACCTTTGCTCAGGACGATCCGTCCGATAAACCCTAACACGGTCGCATCGGTCGGGATGCCGTATTTCTGCCGAGTCTCCTCCCTGGACGACCGCGGCACATTGTAGGGATTGAACCGAACGACCGCGTCGACCCCGTTGATGCTTCCCTTCAACACCACCTTGATCTTGTCGGCTCGGCACAGTCCCGTTTCCACCGCAAGCGCGCGAGAGGATGCACTCACGGACAGCACTTGATGGGCCAAGCGGCAAGAAATTTTCTCGCTCCAGATCAGAAGCCGGCGCGTCAAGCCTGTGGCGGTCACGAAGGGGAGCCCGTGCATATGATAGATTCGTACGGGAGTCCGGACTATCCAGGCGCTCAGCATCCCGAGTAATCCGCCTTTGGGAGTATGTGCGTGCACGATCTGCGGGCGGATCCGGCTAAGCAGCCGCACCAGCTTCAGCACAGCAAGGACATCACGCCATGGAGTGATGCGCCGCGGCATTTCCACGGCGTGGACAGGCACTCCCTCACGCTCTGCGAAACGGTTGAGCCACTCACCGGGCGAAGAGAGACCGACGACATTGAAGCCTCGAGCTTTCATATACCCCACTTGCCCCATCACGAACGTGAGGGACTGGGGTACCGTCGTGATATGTACCAACGTGATCGGCTTCGTTTCCGTATCGTTCGGCATCGCCATGTTGAGCCCCCCGACCCCTCCCTGCATCCTGAGACTTCCCTTATACCGACAATTGCGTCTCCGGCTGTCCCTCAGGAATGTCTTGTTCCGCCGCGCGGCGTCCTTCTGGCTTCTCAAGCTCGAGTCGCCGTGCATAGTCATCCATGGTGAGGATCTCCAGCAGCCCTTGCTCGCGCATGCGATGGGCGTCCTCGAAGATCGCGGCCAAGCCTGACATCATGGCTTCGGTATCTTCGTTCAGGTTGAACGGGTGAAACCAGAGGTGATACAGCCCGCCGGTCTTCACTGCCTGTGCGATGCCTCGCTTCCCTTTCAACACACGGCTGGCCATCGGAATCATCTTACGCATCCCGTCGCGTGCGATAAAAAAATGATTGCCGGGGAGGTTCCACAATCCCGGCAGGGTTTCTTCCGCTCGGACGGCTCTCGGCCGAAGTGCAAGCAGCTGATCCAAGAAATGTATGGCCCTTTGAAGCGTTCGATTCTCTGTGCGGATGAGTGGAGGCTCCGGCCCTCGATACGACCGCAATCCGAAACGCTTGAGGACATCCAGGTGGCCAACCTGGTTGCGAGGAAAGACCAAACTTTTCAGCACGATCCCTTGCCGAGAGGCTGCTTCAAGCGCGGCATCCAGATCAGCCAGTGCGACCGACGGAGTGCATTCCGGGTCTCCATAGTAGATATGGCCGAACGTATGCGACCCGATTTCGTGACGGACACGGGCACGGCGAATCCGCTCCACTATATCCGGTGCGTACCAGGCTGGGGCGGAATCGACCGTCGTGCAGGGATCAAAACAATACCAATCGAATGGGAACCAGGAATAGTTCGCATGGGGGAACAGATCGGGATGCGCGATGCCCTGTTGATTGCGCAGACACTTCTCGAGCATGAGATGGCCGACTACCGCCCAGGTCGCAGGAATGTCGTAGCGATCGAAGAGAGCCAAGAGCGGCGTGATGTGTTTCCGTTCTTGCCTCGACTCGTGCTCAAGCGTGACGAGGGGAAGCAGGTCGAATCGCCCCCATGCCAATTCCAGATCGAGACTTACCACCATCGTGCCGGGATTCTTACTGGTCATTGCCAACCTTCTGAATAGACATCCTCATCCTCATTCTCATTCCTGTCGCCTTGAGGCAAACCGCCGGATCGATGCCTCGCTTCAAGGGTTCCTCCGCTCGTACGCCCCTGGGCCGGAGCGAGCGCAGCTGATCCGGGAGGTGCAAGGCCGCTGTGTCATGAATCTCAACTTATGGGAGCTGGAGGAATGTTGACGACGATAGTGACGTCCGAGCGTCCGCTCATTATGCCCCAATTACTCATAGAGGCCATGATTCACACGACATCCCAGGCCTTGGCGATTACCATTCAGCCTGACCTGCCGCGCGGCTTCTCTTGGTGCATCATCGAGCGTCGTCTGTTGCTCATGTTCCAACCAGGCTTGGAACATGAGCGCGTCCCACAAGGGAGTTTCCCAATTCATCGTCCCGGAGAGATGCTCGCCCCACTTGCCTCGGATGAGGTCCGGATTGAGGAGTCCTTGGTCTTTCAGCCGCTTCTCGTCCAGTAGCGCCTCGCCCCATTCTTTCAGGGGACCGCGGAGCCATGCGCCGATTGGCACGCCGAACCCCATCTTGGGCCGGTCGAACAGCGCGGGGGGAATATAGCGGGAGAGCAATTTCCGGAGGATCCACTTCCCGCGCCCGTCGCGAATTTTCATCGAGACAGGGAGCTGCCAGGCAAACTCGACCACGCGATGGTCTAGAAGGGGCACGCGCGCTTCGAGACTCACGCCCATGCTGGCCCGGTCCACTTTCACGAGGATGTCGTCGGGCAGATACATCATCGCGTCCGTGTACATCATGCGCCGAAGCAGGTCGGGAAGATTCCCCCACTGGGTCCGATCCGTCAACTGGGTCGGAGGCTCCGACGCCCCAATGACCAACGAGCCGGGGGCGTCCCAATGACTGAGGATGGCCCGATACAAAGCTTCAGCGCTTTCTGCGGGGAGGATGTCGGCAAGCACTCTGAGCTTGAGGCCAAGGTTCCGCTGCCGGAGGTGCTTCGGAAAGATCGGTTCGATCATCCGAAACAGGGACTCCCAAGAAGACGGGGACAGCATGGTCAACCCTCTCGCCGACAGCGCCCGCAGGGATCGAGGCATCCACCCGATGTGTTTCCAAATACGCAGCCCCCAGAAGTAGGTGGTATAGCCGGCAAACAGTTCATCGCCGGCATCCCCCGACAAGCTCACCGTCACATCCCGGCGAGCCAACTGAGAAACCAAAAATGTCGGGATTTGCGAGGGGTCGGCAAACGGCTCGTCGTAGAGCTTGGGGATGCGGGGGATGACAGCCATGGCTTCTTCGGGTGTCATGTACAGCTCGGTGTGGGCCGTTCCGAGATGCGTCGCCACCGCTTTCGCGTATTCGGCTTCGTTGTAGGCCACCTCGTGAAACCCGATGCTGAAGGTTCTCACGGGCTCTGCGCTTTGCGCCTGCATGAGTGCAACGATGGTCGAGGAATCTACGCCACCGGACAAAAATGCGCCCAACGGCACGTCCGCCTCCATCCGGAGCTTGACCGCATCCCTCAGCAACTCATCCAGGCGCGCGATTGCCTCCGTCTCGGTGCCGCTGAAAGGATTCGCGCTCCCCTGTTCGGCGACGGCTCGAACGGACCAATAGGGAGTTAATTTTGGAGGGGAGCCCGTTTCGGGAGCGATGGTCAAGACCGTACCAGGCAAGACCTTAGAAACCCCGCGATAGATCGAATAGGGAGCAGGAATGAAGCCGTGACGAAAGTAGAGCGCCAAGACGTCCCGATCGATGTTCGCCTCGAAGTCCGGATGCGCTCGCACAGCCTTGAGTTCGGAGGCGAATACGAACGTCTTCCCCATCCACCCGTAGTATAACGGCTTTTCGCCGAACCGGTCGCGAGCCAGGTAGAGCAGACGCTCCTCACGGTCCCACAAAGCAAAGGCGAACATGCCGTTGAAACGCTTCACGGCCTGATGAACGCCCCACTGCGAAAAGCAAGCAAGCATTACCTCGGTATCCGAATGGCCGCGAAAGGTATGTCCCAGGTTTTCCAATTCGCTACGTAGGGCCCTGAAATTGTATATCTCGCCGTTGAAACTGAGCGTATAGCGGCCGGAGGCCGAGTGCATCGGCTGATGGCCGAGCGGAGAGAGATCCAAGATCGACAAGCGGCGATGCCCGAGCGCGATGCCGGTTGCCGCATCGACCCACGAACCGAAGTCGTCAGGTCCCCGGTGGTGGAGACTGTTGGCCATACGTAGCACGATATCTCGAAGTTCGTCGGCTCCCCTGCGCCGCGATGTGTCAAGAAACCCGCTGATCCCGCACATAGGTTGCTCTTTCTGAAAACCGTGAAGCGTAGAGAGTCTTATAAAAGGTAACTACTCAGGTAAATAGGCTGAAGGCTGTTAGGGGTAAAGAGATACGTCAGGCCCGCGCACATCGCGCGAGTTCCTCGAACAGATGTTCGTATCGACCGGTAATCTCCCCGATGTCGAATCGTTCTTTGATCCGTTGCCGCGCCGCGATTCCCATGGGCCTTCGACCTTCGCAGCCCATCTCCAGCATGGTGCGCCAGGCATCTGCCAAGGCCTCAGGATTTCTCGGCGGCACCACGAGGCCGGTCTGTCCGACGATGAGAGCGGCATCGCCGACATCGGTCACGACGCAAGGAATGCCGCAGCACATGGCCTCGCTCACCACGTTGGGAAATCCTTCGCCGTAGGAAGACGAGAGCGACGCGATGTCCAGGGCGGCAGTCACATTGGCGATATCGTCATCGCGCCGCCCCAACAGATGGCAATGGGTTCGAAGGCCCGCGTCGTCGATCCATCGAGTGAGTACCTGGTTTTCCCAAGTCACCTCCATCCCGCACAGGAGGAAATGGGCATCCGGTCTGTCGCGATGAAGCAATTGCGCAGCCCGAATAAAGGTGCGATGGTCTTTCTGGGGATCGAAGCGGGCGACCATGCCGATGATTGGGATGTCCTCGGACAGGCCGAGGGCCTTTCGAACAGATGCGCGCGCACCAAAATCCGGGCGGAAGGTTCCCACGTCGTACCCGTTGGGAATCACCACCATTTTTTCAGCGGCATACCCGATGGCCGTATGAACCTGCCGGGCTGCCTCGGAGCAACAGACGATGCGATCGGGCAACCAATGAGATAAGACTGCGCAAGTCTTCACTGTCAGGTGGGTCAGGCGGCTGCTTGTCTCGGGACTCAGATCGCTGTGCCGGATTCCCCAGGCCACCGGAATGTTTCCCGCCAACCGAGCCGCCAAGCTGCCGACCAGATCGGCGTGGTACATCCATGTCTGGATCATATCCGGTGGATCCTGCCTCAGCCACCGAGCGAGCCGCAGCACGACCGCTGGATTTGGAACCCCTACTTTCATGCCCAAGGATCGCACGGGAACCCCCAAGGCTTGGATCTTCCTGCTGATGGGACCATGCTCCAGCAGCGAGACGACCTGGGGAGTGAATCTGGTGCGGTCCAGGCGCGAAAGAAGCCGATACAACATCATCTCCGCTCCGCCTGCTATCAGCGCGGTGGTCACATAGAGGATGGAGAGGGGCTTGTGTGTACCACTAGTGAGGGGCATTTGGTTAGTCACGGGGCTCCTTCAGGACGCACGGGAGTGTTATGAAAATCCCGCACACAGCTTCATCGTCTTCAGCCTGAACACCTGTGTCGGTACAACCGGTATGGCCCGGAAAAGACGCAAGAGTCTGCTACGCCCCCGACAAAGCCTTGTCGAGGGTCGCTTCGCCCGCCGCCGTGGCCTTGGTTGCGTCACGGACCAGGAATGATTCTGTCGAAACCATGGCGGCCAGTAGCGCGAACAGGACTAGACAGTGGCCGAAGTCCAGAATCGAGTGAGTGAAGAAGCACAGCCACAAGATGGTCGCGCCGAAGAGGAGCCCGAGGCGCCTCGTCTCTCCACGCGCCTTCCAGATGAGGGACAGGATCAACAACGGCACGATGGCCGCACCCAAAACCCCATGGTCCAGCATATAGGACAGATATTGGTTATGCGGCGGGATGTCGAACGATTCATACATCGTTCCAGTCCCACTCCCAATCCAAGGGTGATCGGTGAACTTCCTCCAGGCTTGTTCCGCGACATACTTGCGCGCCAAAGCGGAATTATCGGGCACCCCGAAGGGATCTGTGAGCCATGCTAACCGCGTCTCAGTATCCTTACTGATCGCGCCGCTTTGGTCCATCGTCGTCAGGATGGCGTCCAGCTTCGGCAGAAGGACGATGCCCACGACGAGGAGGCTCACCAAGAACGTCGAAATCAGATCCTTCGCTCGCACGACCTTTGTGAATAAGAGCAAGCCACTCACAGCTATTAACCAGGCCAAGATACCACCGCGGGAGAAGGTCAAAAATATTCCAACTCCCGTCAACAATAGGAATGGACCCCGACAGGAGGAGGGCAGAACCGTCACGCTCAGGATCATCCCTAGTACCAGTGCTTCGCCAGAAATGTTTGGGTTTATGTAGAGGCCGGCGGCGCGACCTTGAAACTCGCTGAAAGTCATCGGCACAAAGAAGTCGTAGATATTGAGCGTCACTCCAAGCAGCACCGAGAACACGAGCGTCCATCGTGCCGAACGGACTGCGCTGGGACTTGCAAAGATCATCAGACAGGACAGGACCAGCATGATGGCCGACAGCCTTAACCGCACGTCCCTCCATGCGGTCTCGGATTGGGAGGACCCGAGGAACCATAACATCGTCACCCACGCGAACCCGAAGCACCAGACGACGAGAGGCACCTTCAGAAAGTCCCGTCTGAACGTCGGTGTGAGTAACCACAGGGGTAACGACAACAGGGACAGACCAAAAATCCAATCCTTCGCTTGCCCAAGAGCTGGGTATGCATAAGATTGATATGTTGACCATCCGGTGCAAATCGTGGCCACGGCAAAGATTGCGAGTACGTTGCGATAGTAGGCCCATATCATCGGCATATCCTCTAACAGGATGTTGAAATTCGCCGCCGGTGTTCTTACACCGCTCAGAGGCTCAAGGTGCCGAAGCGTATGCCTTGCCTCTTCGCCTGCTGCGGTCCAGGCCGATCTACCTCTCGCGAGTCACAACGCCCTCGGCCTCTTGTTCATTCCAACAGGGAATTTCTCTGGCTCACCGTTTTCCATCCGCGCAGTACTCGAGGGATCGTGAACCGTGCCTTGCAGCAACGTGAGAAGAACGTGCTCGGTATCGTTCACGAGTTTCTCAAACGAGAATTGCTCGACGATGCGCCGGCGGATTTGAGCCGGAGTATGCGGTCTTCGATCGATCAACTTATTCAATGCGTTCGCCAACGCGACCGGATCACGAGGCGGAATCACCTCACCTAGGTTCCCCACAAGCCAGGCAGAATCGCCGACGTTCGTCACGACACACGTCACCCCACAGGCCATGGCTTCTGCGACGACGTTGCTGAATCCCTCGGTGGTCGAGCTGCTGATTAGCAGGTCCAGTCCATTGTAGACAGCGGGCATGTCGCTGCGTCCGGCCAGCCAGATCACATGTTCAGTTAACTTCAACGTTCGAGTCAGTTGATGGAGCAAATCGCGATACTCAACCGGTCCTTCTCCCACGCACACGAACCGAAGATGTTTCCGTTCCTGCGCCAACAACCCTGCTGAGTGGAGAAAAGTGGGATAATCCTTCTCAGGGTCCAGTCGCCCCACGATCCCGATCACCTGCTCATGGTCCTGGATGCCCCACTCGGATCGGACGTGATGACGCGCCTCCGGATCGGGATGAAACCGATTCGTATCGATCCCGTTGGGTATCACGACTACTTTCGCCCGGGGGTACCCTTGGGCGATATGATAGTCACTTCCTGATCGGGAATTCGCGATGACGGCATCCGCGAAGCGCGACAGCCGGAAAGTCAGTTTGCAGCTGACCCTCGTAACCAGATCATACTGGCTGAGATCTATGCTGGAGAACCTAATACCCCACACGATCTTCGTCGAAGGGAGCCACGGTTTGAGGGCCACCGTCACAAGATCGGTGAGATAACTATGCAGGATGTCGGGACGCTCCTCCCGCATGACCTGGGCGAGTCGGAACAGGAAAGGCAGCAGATCCCACCGCCCGCGCTTCTGCAGCGGTCGAATCCGGACCCCCGCTTCCAGCAGCTCCTGCTCCAACGGTCCGCCGGAGTAGAACAGCGCGACGACGACCCTGTGCCCCCTGGCGTGAAGCCCCTTGGCCAACGCAACGAGTTGTCGTTGTGCGCCACCGTAGTCGAGTTCGCGAGTGAGAAACACCACTTTCATGGATTAGCTCGATTGCTCGACTCGCTGAGGAATGTGATCAACAGCTTCTTGCAATTTCACGAGTTTCCTTCACAACGGATTTGTGGAGCGTCACAGGGAACAGTCCTGACGCTGCCGAGAATAGGCTGCGCCATGCTCCGTGCGCCGAGCGGTCCCATTGTGCGACGAGTGCCTATCGAGTGAGATTTCCGTCAATCACTTGAGTTCTGGCGGGGCGCCATATTTTTCTCTTTCCAAACACCGCGCATAGTCTTCCATGGTCAGGATATCGAGCAGCCCTTCCTCCCGAAGGCGCCGCGCATGGACGAAGACCGTTTCTAATCCCGCGAACATGGCGTCCGAGTCTGTCAGCAAGTCGAATGGGTGAAACCACATGTGGTAGAGCCGGCCAGTCCTCACAGCCTTGTCGATGCATCGTTTCGCTCGCAGTGCCTGACCTCCTCGCGGAAGAATCTTGCGGATACCTTTTCGAGGCAGGAAGAAATGGTTTCCAGGAATGTTCCAGAGCCCTGGCAGGGTCTCTTCCGGTCGAACCGGCTCCATCGGAAGGGCCAGAACCTGTCTCAGCAAGTTTACCGGCTTCAGAACAACCGCATATCCGTCGCCGACCGCAGGAGCTTCTCCTCGGTAGGCCGATATCCCCAACCGTTTCAACGTTTCCAGGTGACCGACCCTGTTTCGAGGAAAGACGAAGCTGTTCAGGGTAATCCCCCTGGAGGCCGCGGCTTCCACAGCTGCCTTGATGTCGGCCTCGGCAGTGGAGGCGCTGCATTCCGGATCTCCAAACACAATGTGCGCGAAGGAGTGGGACCCGATTTCATGGCGAACCCTGGTCGAGCGTATCCATTCCAGGATATCGAGGCCGTACCAGCCGGGGGCGAGAGAACCGTTCGTACAGGGGTCACAGCTATACCAGTCACGAGAGTACCAGGAGTACTGTGCGTGGGGCATCGTCTCGGCATGCGCGCGGCCGTGATGATCCCTGACGCAACCGTCCAACATGAGATGACCAACCACTGCCCAGGTGACTGGAATCTCATATTGGTCAAGGAGGGCAAGAAAGCGCCTGATTTGCTGTCGCTCCGCTAACGACTCAGTGCCGAGAACCTCGACCGGAATGTTGTCGAAACGCCCCCACGCCAGCTCCAGATCAAGGCTCAGTACCATTGTGCCACGGGTAGTCCCGGCCATGACTTCTCCTTGTGAATCAGTATTCTCCAAACTCTTCGTTTATATTCCCCTCCGGTTCCCCTTCGACCGGTATGGGGCACCAACCCGTCCCAACGGCAATCAAAAGCCTATTCGCGTCATCCAGTCGCAGGGGCGCTGTTGTCTTATGCGCGCCGTTGCTCAGGCGTATTGAGGAGAAGAACTCTTTCTCCATTAGAGCGCGGGTCGCCGTAGGCTCGTCCAAGAGCGGACTCACTTCCAAGAATAATTGTTTCGCGGTAGGGCGTAAGAAATCTTCTCCCTTCAAACTCGCTCGCGGTATTGATTCAAGTGCTATACGTACTGCTGTTCACGCCCCAGCCATGCTTGAAACATGAGCACATCCCACAATTCATATTCCCAATTGCGGGTTCCCGAGATATGCTGGTTCCATCGTTCCCGGATCGGATTGGCGTCCAAGAATCCCTGATCCTCCAATTTTTTTCCGGTCAATAGGTCTTCGGCCCATTCCCGTAGGGGGCCGCGCAGCCAGGTCTCGATCGGGACTCCGAATCCCATCTTAGGCCGGTCGATGAGCGCCGGCGGGACATACTTGTATAGTAGCTGCCGTAAAAGCCACTTTCCTCGACCATTGCGGATTTTCATCTCCAACGGTATCTGCCAGGCGAACTCGACTATACGGTGGTCCAGGAACGGCACGCGAGACTCCAGGCTCACCCCCATGCTGGCCCGATCCACTTTGACCAGAATGTCGTCAGGCAGGTATGAGACCATGTCCCAGTACATCATGTGTTCCTGAAACTGTAGCCGCTCAATCCGGTGCGATGGATCTGTTACGACTGTTAACGGTTCCGATCCGCCCAAGACCAGCGAGGAAGGTTTGGCCCAATGCGAGGCGAGGTGCAGGTAGATTCCCGGAGGTCCTCCCCTCAGTATGACCTCCGCAAGCTTGTGGAGCTTGTCTCCGGGACTCCGATGACCGAGCACTTTCGGTGCCACCAAGTCGAAGATCCGAAACACGTTGTCCCACGATTGCACTGACAACGTCCGTAGACAGCGCGCCAAAATGGTGCTGGCCCACGCGGGCATCCAGCCGACCTTGTTCCAAATGGCGAGACCCCTGATGTAGCGTTCGTACCCGCCGAAGAGTTCGTCCCCGCCGTCACCCGACAGGGCCACAGTTACGTTCCGGCAGGCCAACTCGGAAACCAAGAATGTCGGGATTTGTGAAACGTCTGCAAACGGTTCGTCGTAGAGAGATGGCAGCTTGGGAATGACCGCCATCGTCTCTTCCGGGGTGACATACAGCTCGGTGTGGGCTGTTCCCAAATGCCGTGCCACTGCCTTCGCTTGCGTAGCTTCGTTGTATTCTGCCTCATGAAAGCCAATCGTAAAGGTTTGTACGGGCTTTTCACTTTGGGCCTGCATGAGGGCAACTATCGTCGAGGAATCGATTCCTCCAGAAAGAAAGGCACCCAGCGGCACGTCCGAGATCATCCGGTGTTTGACCGTGTCCCTGAGTAATCCATCCAGGCAATCGAGAGCCTCCGTCTGGGAGCCGGCAAACGGCTCGGTCAAACCTCGTTCCGCCGCGGACCGGGCGGACCAGTAACGAGTAACTCTAGGGGAATAGCCACCGTCGGTTCGGGCCAATGTCACGATTGTTCCCGGCAGCACCTTAGAGATGTCCTTGTAGATCGAATAGGGAGCTGGAATATTGTTGTGGCGAAAATAGAGCGTCAGCGCATCACGGTTAATCTCTCCATGAAAGTCTGGATGAGCCCGCAAGGCCTTGAGTTCTGAACCGAACACCCACGCTTTGCCGATCCATCCGTAATAGAGCGGCTTCTCGCCGAGCCGGTCACGCACCAGGTGCAGCTCCCGTTCTTGGCGGTCCCACAAGGCGAATGCGAACATTCCGTTAAAGCGACTTAGTGAGGGGACCACACCCCAATGGGAAATGGAGGACAGCATGATCTCTGTATCCGAATGGCCACGGAAGGCATACCCTAAATCTTCCAGCTCACGACGCAACTCTTTGAAGTTATAGACTTCGCCGTTGAAGCTGATCACAAACCGTCCGCACGCGGAACGCATCGGCTGGTGGCCTTCCGGTGAAATGTCTACGATGGACAAGCGCCGATGTCCTAGGGCGATCCCGGTTTCAGCATCCACCCAGGCACCACCGTCGTCCGGCCCTCGGTGATGAAGGGTGTTCACCATCTTCAAGACGGTGCGCTGAAGCTCCCGGTTCCCGGATCGACGAGATGGCTCAAGAAATCCACTGATACCGCACATTGGGGAAAGTCCCTCATTCAATCTGTAGGCTGCGTGATCCTGTTCGCCTATCGTGCTTCACGCAAAGTTACCTTGTGCATACTTCTTTTGTGTGTCCCCGAGTCACGGAAGAATCCTGCTAGACACGTTCGCCGCAGGCGACTTTCTGAAAAATGGATTCATACTTGGCGGCACGACCATGCCATTTTGTCCCACGATAAGAGCGGAATCCCCTACATCGGTTGTCACGCAGGGCACACCACAACTCATGGCCTCGCCGAGAACATTTGGAAACCCCTCACCAAAGGAAGAAGAGGAAGAGGCAATGTCGAAGGAGGCGGTCAGCCTGGGAATATCATTACGCCTTCCCAGCAGGTAAACCTGCTTTCTAACACCTCCCTCCTCGATCCACCTGACCAGGGCCTGATTGTCCCAACTCACTTCAGCCCCGCAAAGCACGAAACGCACGTCCGGTCTGTCGTTGTGGAGCAATCTCGCAGCCTGGATAAAGGTGCGATGGTCTTTCTGAGGGTTAAAGCGTGCTACCAAGCCGATGACTGGAGCATCCTCGGGGATTTGTAATTCGTTCCGGACTGACTCGCGTGCCGCTGAATCCGGCCTGCATGTTTCAAGATCAAATCCGTTGGGAATGACCACCATTTTCTCGGCTGCATATCCAAGTGCCGTATGGACTTGTCGCGAAGCCTAAACGAACAACAAATAATTCGGTCCGGCAACCAGCGTGACAACAATGCACAGGCTTTCATTGTAAGAACAGTAAGGCGGCTGCTTTCTTCAGGATTGAGATTGCTGTGCCGGATTCCCCAGGCCACGGGGATACCTCCCGCCAATAGAGCCGCCAAGCCACCGATCAGGTCGGAGTGGTACATCCACAATCAGATCCGGCGGGTCTTTTTTTAGCCAACGAATCAGCCGTGCCAAAGAGGTAGGGTTTGGCCTTCCTTGTCGCATTTTTAAGTAGCGTATCGGGATCCCTAGCTTGAGGATTTTCTCAGTAACAGCATTGGGACCCAGATCGACGAGAGAAATGACCTGGGCTGTGAATCTTGTCCGGTTCAGGCGCGAGAGGAGTTTGTACAGCATCGTCTCAGCGCCGCCGGGGCCGATGCATGTGATCAAGCACAGGACGGTAATTGGGGCTTTCACTTTCGCTTTGCTCAACATGTTCATTTCTTTATGGTCGACGACATAGGAGGTTGTTGCCGGGTCGGTCAATCTCTCGTCGTTGGAGAATTGCGAGCGTCTGTATGCCTTGTCCATATGATTGGGGTTTCCGGTGCTGCCGAAATGATACAGAAACGGTGGCGAGAAGGGTTCTTGGCTCTACGTCGAAGATCGAACAGCTTGGATGCTGACGGAAGCCCGCCTATTGTTGATACTCATGCCTCTCCGACACTAGTTCAGTGACCGAAGAAGGAAAACGATTTCAGGGGGTCGTCTCAGGCTGGTAATCTTTGGCAAAAAATCTGACCGGCCCCATGATCGGTTCGTCGCGCGATATGCGCGACAATAACTCGTCCCACAAGCTCATAATTTTGTCTCTGCTGAACCGTTCAACGACTTCGGGTGCACGCGCACCAAACCGTTGGCGTTCCGTTGGATCTGCCATCAAGCGATCCATTGCTCCTGCCAGGGCAGGTACATCATTGGGAGAGACCAAGAGACCGTCAACGCCGTCACGGATAATTTCCCTTGGTCCACTGGGACAGTCAGTACTGATCGCTGGAAGTCCGCAGGCCATCGCCTCCATCAGAGCATTCGGGAACCCTTCATAATTAGATGACAGGACGAACAGATCGGTCCCACACAGGGTCCTCCAGGGATAGCGCATTCGCCCCGGCATACTCACACGATTCGCTATGCCCAACTCAATGGCCAATGCCTCCAGCCGCTTCCGCTCTCCACCTTCCCCGACAATGATTAAGGACCAATCGGAGTGTTTCCTGGCGCATTGAGCAAAGGCCTTCAGCAGGATGTCAAGTCCCTTCTGAGGCTGAAGCCGTGCCATGGCCGCAACCCTCCATCCCGGGGGCTTTATCTCAGTACGACCCTTGCGCACTCCGTCCGGAACAGACACGGCATTCGGGATGACATGGACCCTATGACTCTTCAGAAACCGTTCGGCCCAAATCCGAACTCCATCGGTCTGTACTACCACTGCCGTGGCTTGTGGGTAGAGCAAGCGCCGCAGCCTAGCCCAGACGGTTCCGATGTCATGGTGACGGGGGTCATTGCGTTCGGACACGATGACGGGTATCCCTAACCCAAGGCTCGCCGCCAATGTAAGGACATTCGTTTTATCGATAAAACTCAGGACCACGTCCGGGTGACTTACCTTGATCGCTTGACGCAAGCGCGTGAGCCTCCGGAAATTGTTCCACCCAGCCGCAACAACATGGGAAGAGTCTCCCATGAGCCTCAGGCCGATTCGACGGATGCCAGGATGAAGCGGGAAGATGTCGTGTTTTGCTGAAGTAACTGTGATGAGCGTCACTTCATGCGACCGTTCGGCCCAGTAATTGGCCATGCCGGCCAGTACCGCTTCTGCTCCGCCACCGGAAACAGACGAAACCACCAGTGTTATGCGCATGCTCCCCTACCCATCACACTCTATGTTTCTCAGCCTTATCGCCGCTCACCCGTCTTCTCCTTTATCAGTCGCAATGAAACAAGAACCAGAAAGCCACATGACATGATGTACATGATACTTGTAGCCAATGCGACACCCACCACGCCGAACCACTGCATAAAGACATAGGTCAGGGCAATACACAGGCAGAGGTTGATGACGTTGCCCCACAGCATCCAATGATTGGCCTTGAAGGCAGAAATCAGTCTCACGAATAACATGCTCACCATGTACAAGGGAACTTGTAACAACAACATTGCCTGCACTCGGCCCACCAAGTTGGTATCCGCTTCCGTAAATGCGCCCCGCTGGAACAGCACCGCCACAATGGACTCAGAGAAGTAGATCAGAGCCAGCGTCACAGGGAGTGTCACGATGAGGAGCCACCGAGAGTACATGAGGAGGGTGTGCCGGAGCCCATCCCAATCCATTGCGATGACCATACGGGAAAAATGGGGAAGGACTGCTCTACTCACAGCAACCGCGCCAATGCCAATAATAAGGCTCGTAACCTTGTTCCCATAGGCCAATGCAGACACGCTGCCTGAATCAAGCATTGCGGCCATGGATTGGCTCACGACGGCAGCGCCGCCCATTAAGAAGCCAGCGGCGACCATTGGGGCATATTGCCGTAATACTTCTTTGACGGCAGGAGAGATTCCGCTCCACCGGGGAATCAGCGATACCCCTTCTTGTGCAAGCGCCCACCCCAGCATGACTGTTTCAATCAGCACTCCTCCGACAACCCCTAAGACAAGGGCATGACCGCCCCACTGTTTTGCGATGCCTATGACCACAAGCACTGTGAGAATCGAGGTGGCCACCGGTGCCGCAGCCGGTAGGGCAAAGCGGTTCTCTGCGTTAAGAATGGCTCCCCAGGTTGTGGCCAACCCACTCAAGACCAGCGTGGCCAGCAACCCATAGTACAATGATCGGGCAAGGGCCAGCTTTTCGGGGGAAAATCCAGACGCCACCAGTGGAAGGATGTACGAGGCAGTGACCGCTAGCACCACGGACAGGCCGACTAGAAAGCCGACGCTCAAGACCATGACGCCCGATAATAGACGCTGGGCCGCCTCCTTCCCCTGTTGTTCCCGCACCTGAAGGTAAGTTGGGATAAGCGCAGCATTTAAGGACCCCCCGATCAAATTTATGGCGAATTGCGGCAGCAGGAACGCGATCAGGAATGCATCTAATTCGTCGCTCGTGCCGAATTGGGAGGCTACGACGATCTCTTTGGCAGCCGCAGCCAGCTTGACGACAACGGTCACCCCACCGACCGTGAGCATGGCGGCAAAGATCCGACGGTTGATCGATTGTTCCCGCCAGGTGTTCCACCAGTTCAGGCCGACTTGCACGGCGCTCTTCATAATCCCAATGTTTCCAACCATCTACTAGTCTCTTCTGCATGGTGCGATCGAGGGCCCGTGTGGAAGGGCCCTGCCCGTAGAATTGTCACGCAGTCCCACCTACCTGTAGTGATTTAGAACTTCGAAGAGGAACTCCATTGATCGGCTTCAGAAACCAATCCATTATCATCAGCTTCGTCACCTTCCTCAGGCACATGACAGAAGTACGAGTTATCCGGGACATGGACTTTCTGTAGGACGATTCCCAATATGTTCCCTCCCGCCCCCGTCAGTCGTTGGATCGCCAAGCGACAGGCTTCCCTGGTTGTCTGACCGACACTGGCCACCATGAGCACGCCATCGACCTGGCGTGCGAGGATCACAGGGTCGGTGACAGGGAGGACCGGTGGAGCATCCAGAATGACGTGATACCCCTCCTCTCGACATCGATTCAGCAGCAGTCTCATCTGCTTGGAGTGGAACAGTTCCGAAGGATTGGATGGTCGCTTCCCTCGAGGAATCACGGAGAGGTTTGGAATGTCGGTTTGATGAATAACTTCTTCCAGTTTCATGCTTCCAGACAGGAAACCGGCGAGTCCTTTCGTCTGATTTCCGTTGCGTTGGATCCCGTGGATGTACCGGTGAGGTGGTTTCCGGAAGTCCGCATCAATCAGCAAGACTCGCGCGTTTTTCAACTGAGCCAGCGCGATCGCCAGGCTCACTGCAAGCGTGGTCTTCCCCTCGTTTTCTCCGGGGCTCGTGATAAGAACACAGGCCGGCAACTCGTTGGGACTGGAGAGCAATACACTGGTCCTGATAATGCGGATACTTTCAGCCGTGGCGCCGGAGGATTGGTCGGTGAGGAGACGTGTGCTCTCTCCGGTCCCGGCTTTCGGCAAGAGTGGTAACACACCCAGCAAGGAGACCTTGGGCAGATAGCGCTCCAAATCTTTTGGCCCCTTCAGGGTCCGGTCGCGGGCTTCAAGGACGAGCGCGAGTCCGACCCCCGTCATGAGTCCCAGTAGAAGACCCAAAAGAGTGTTGAGCTGCTTCCTGGGTTTTACTGGAATGGAACTTGGCACTGCGGCGTCGGCGAGATACACATTGGCAGCTCCCAATCCCACCGGGAGATCGGCTTCTTTCGTCTGTTTCAGAAAGACATCATATATATGCTGCGTGCTTTCTGCCTCCCGTTCGAGGATTCCGTACTCGACTTCATGCTGCTCAAGCTGGATTTTCTCTTGTCTATGTCGACCCGCTGCTTCCTTCATGACGCGTACCCGGCTGGATGCCGCGTTATATTCGTGTTTCACAGAGTCGAAAATTTTCTGCGCCTCTTGCCGGATCCGCTCACGAAGATCCTGCATCTCCGCCTGTGCGCGACCCAGTTTCGGATGAAGCGGGCCATACTTTTCCGCCAGCTCGGCAACCTGTCCTGACGCCCTGATCTCCTGCGCCCGCAGCGTCTGAATCAGCGGCGAGTTCAGCACTTCGGTCAAGGCATCCAAGCTCGACCAGTCGATTTCGGTCACGCCATTCTGACCGGTTCGGTTACGCAAGACCGATTGAAGTTGCTCCATCCGCGATTGGGCCTCGACTCGCTTCATTTCCGCCCTGACAAGCTCCGAGTCCAATTCGCTGTTCGCTTGCGTGGCCGCCGATTGTCGATCCTTCCCTCCCAACAACCCATGCTTCACACGAAAACGATACAGCGCCTGTTGAGCCGCTTCGGCTTTCTTCCGCAGGCCATCGAGATTGTTGGTAAACCACTGAGCGGCTTTTTCCTTCGACACTGCGTTCAGCTCTTGGGTGCGTTCGATGTAGACCGACGCCAGGGTATTGGCGATCAGAGCGGCAAATTGTGGATCCTCAGAGGTTGCGATCACATGAGCCAGTCTTGCGCCCCGAATCGGCACGATCTCGACAGTTTCAGCAAAACGCTTGAGTAATCGATCGTCAATTTCTTCTTCTTCCAATGACGGTCCACCCGCTCCATTTTTCCGCTCGACAGCATCCATGCTTGGCGGGCCGGGAAATATGCTACCCCATAGTGATTTCAGTGCTGAGGGGTTAGGTTTGTACTCCGGCCGCTCGGACAGATGAAGGAGCTGTGCAGTTCGTTGAAATATATGATGGCTTTTCATCAGTTCAAACTGAGTCTGGAAGTATTCCGGGGTAAGGTCCTGACGGTATTCCCGGTCTCTTTCCAGACCGCTCGGTCCTGCTTTGTCGACGACCACCGTGGCTTTCGCCTGATAGAGCGGCGTCTGCATGAGTGACCAGACCGCCGCAACCGCTGCAAACCCCACCGTACACCCGACGATAAGCCATATCCGCCGCCGACAGGCGCCGGCATAGTCCGCGAGGGCGTTCTCAGAGTCATCACTTTGGGGTGATTGGAATGGAATAAAATCCGTATTGCGATCCATGATAGACAGGTCTCCCTGTAAACAGGTTGAGGAAGAACTCTGAGGTAATTCAAGAAGCAGGTGTCATCTTCTGCGTAGTGAGGGAGCCGGAACGGCGGAGGATGCTCAATAAGGCCGTCCAGTGCGGCCGGAGTGAGAGTCGAGATCTTGCAATCTCATCCTTGGCCTGAACCTCAGCCTTTCAGAATGCTGACAATGTTTGAGCGTGCGACTAGAGGAGCACCTGAGCAGATAACATCACAGTGTTTGCTTGGTAGGTAAACTGACTCTGATTGGAGTTCCGGTCCTCAAAAATGTATTGGATACCCAGTCCCACCCATTTGACAGCTCGGTAATTCATTCCGATAGCGACGTTCTTTAATTGGTCGGTTCTGTCGGAGCCGCCGGAACCAGAACTTTGAAAATTATCCTCCTCGAACCCCAGATTGAGATTTATGGTCGTGCTGTCGGTCAATTCATGCCTTCCTGTAAGATTCACACCGGTTGCTGTATAGAACAGAGACCCGTTTGTTACGATCTGTTGGACCGTCCTATAGGGCTGCAAAGTGATCCTCAGCAGAGGTGTCGCCTGCCAATTGAGCCTCCCCATGAAATAGGAATTGGAGTAGTTATCTTTGTCCCTCGAAAATTGGCTCAACGGAGGAGGCTGATTGACCTCCGCATTGGAAAATTGCACGATCTGATATCCGACCAGAATCTCTCCGGAAGTCAGATCGGTGATATTCCATGTCCCTCCGCCGCTGAAGGTATATATGACATTATCAAGATTCTTATTCTGGTCATAAATTGATTGAAGCGCGCCAACGTTGACCAGCAGAGACGTTTTGCCTGTGACGTTGCGAGAGAACGTCAGGCCGGCACGATTCGTCAGCCGATCTCGACTGGGGCTCTGGTTATTGTTCAGATAGTCCCAGCGAATCGTTTGCACGTTCAGGCTCACACTTGACTGCGCTCCAAGGTATTCAGCCTGGCCGGTGAAACCATTGGCTGTCCATTTGTTCACCTCGAGACCCTGCGTATTCACATCATCCACGGCAGAACCTCTGGGGTCATGTCCGAGCTTATGGTGGCCCTGGAGGTCGATATTGAGGCCGCCGGGGAAATTGAATTTGAATCCTCCTGTTGCGGTCTGATCCTGGACATCGTTCGACGGAGTCCGTGAATAGTATTGAATATTGGTGCGATAATCGATCATGAAGCTATGAAAACCTCCGAACGGCAATTGTGCCTGGATACCCGGTGCAAGGGTCGTCACATAGTCGCTGATTTTGTTGCTGTTGGTCCTGAACGCATTATCGGTGTACATTTGGGCCACCCCCATGTGGGGACGCAGCCGGAGCGGCCCCACCGAAACCCCATCGGTGCGAAGAGGTTGAGCGAAGCCTCCAGGAAATAGGGGATAATAACCGGTCATGGGCCACTGTGGGGTCAAATACAAGGATCCCCGGAGCGCCGGGTTGGCGAACTGAGACAAGAAAGTATCCCCCGATGCACTCTGGATGGACGCCGCGGTTTGAGAAGGGTCGCCCGGTACGACGGGTTGTTGTGCCAATGTCAGTTCGGTCGTCACTAAAATGGCAAGAACACCTATGACGCATGCGCCTGCCTGAAGAGAACGAATCATGGATACCCTTGGAGGGTCCGCTGCTGGAATCCGCGTAGCGGCAAGCCTACAACCCAACATTCCTTGATTTGAGCATATCAACAATGAATGGGCCAATGAATAAGATCTTTGGGCGTTTGCTCCGGTGTTACTTCAGAGTTCTGAACAGCTCTGACGTCAGTGAAGACTTTTGGAAATCGCGACTTTCAGCGTGCGTATATCGAGAGAAAGCTCCGCCACAGTTTGCTTAAGACGACGATTCTCCAATTCAAGATTGCGCAATCGCACGATGATCATCCCACTGTGGTTTCCGAACAGTGTTTTCCACCGGTAGAAAGTTTGCACGGAAATCCCGTGTGATTGGCACACGACGCTTGGCCTCAGACCTCCGTCAGCCTCTCTCAATATGCTTCTTATTTCATCATCGGAAAAGTTTGAGCGTCTCATGAATTGGACCGCCTGGTTGAGTTCGGTGCGCTTGCCTTGCCCCATCCGCCGACGCTTCCACGCCATCGGCACATCTCGGAACATCCCGCAGTCGCACCCACTGGCGTTCTGAGTGGTTGCCTTCTAGTTTCAGGTTTGCATTAGGAGTTTAAGCGATCCGAATCGAATAACATGAAACGAGAAACTCAAAGCCAGAAACGTTCGGACGAGATCTGTATCACGAGGAATATGCGTTAGTGGGATTTCGGAAGAAACTGTTACGAACATCGCGGGCTGGAGGGAGGTCGTTTGCATTGCGCACCGGTCTGATATTACTGCGCACAACCTCTACCGATGCAGATTGTTGGATCAGACGCACCCGGACCACAACATGATCACGGCCGGCTTTCCGAATAAGAGTGCCCCTCACTCCTGCGAGCGGGCCCCCTATCACCTCGACAATCATTCCTTCTTCACAATACTCATGCCGCTCGTAATCTAGTCCACTGACAGCCAGCTTCTGAAGGGACAGCATTTCTTCATCCGGGATGGCTTCAGGGCCTTTGCATCCCACGATTCTCACAACGCCGGGGACTGTGAGCACCGACAACTGGTTCTCGAGCGAAAATCTCCCGAAACAAAAACCGGAGAATAACGGCACCTCAATCCACTTTTTCCGATCCGACCACTGGCTCAGACGCCTGGTCAGGGGCAGGAGTTGCTCGATCTCTCTGTCGGCAAGACCATCACGAACCAATTTTTCCTGCCGCGAACGTGTTGTAAGAGCGTACCAAGAAGCGGCTGGGTATTCTTGCAATATCATGGGTGCATGATCCTTTCCTGATAGAGCTTCGCCCATCCACTCCCAGTCTTTATTAGAAGCGCCTACATTCTTATTAAGATTAAGAACGCGTGCTTTATAACCTATGTTTGCAAGTTCCCACATCGTCGTATCCTCCCATTTCTCATAACGGCCAATACCTCTAAAGAACTACGACATTCATACCCCCTCTTTTGTAGGGCCTACCTGCCCGTAGGCATAAGGCGGCAACGCATCCGCCAAACCAGCAGCTGTGGCATTTCAACCAGTTGCATGGGTGACGAGAAAACCAAATTCTATTATTGGAGTGCGAATTTCCCCGGATATCACTGCATGGTTGAGTTGTGTCCATACACCTTTTGTTGTATTGCGCCTTCGTCGGCATGTCGGTATATAAATACAGCTGATATCTCGGTAATCATTGGCTGGAGCCGATTCCGCTGGATATAAAGGAATACATACTGTGTTCGGCGCGAGCCGGACCGGAGACATGCAGAGGGCACACGCAGGATGCTTAGCGTTGAATTCCTGAAGCTTTCTCATCATACAGGTCCATGGCCGGAGTATCTCTCGTCGGTCTGGCCACGGATTTGAAACACACTACGGTTCTTTCAAATGAACACGACGAAGGCGTTGCCCATCCAAGAATCGAATGCTCGCTTTCTTAGAATAGCGCTCATTAGCAGCAATGCTGCCATACGCATGGGGTTGCGTATGATCTTGAACACCCATTCGCTCGTTTCCGAAGTTGACGACATACCCCTGGGCGCTACCGCGGTGGAGATCATTGCTCTGAAAAGGCCGCAGGTCATCATCGTCGATCTGGAATTGGCCGATGTACACACGTCTGAGCTCATCAGAAAATTGCGCGCGGCATCCGCTGATTCGAATATTTTGGTCCTGAGCGGATTGGACGACACGAAGCTGACACGCGAGGCCTTAGCAGCAGGCGCAGACGGAGTCGTGCTCACCATTCAACCGCCTGCCGTACTCTTTGCCGCCATTGATTCACTCCGCGGCTTTGCGGCAGGATCCGTGGACAATCGACCGGCGCACCCCCCCCTAGGCCTGACCCACGATAGGTCTTCGGACAGAAACAAGGATCGAACTCAGGCAGGGTTTATTGAGAGCCTCACCTCTCGAGAACTTGAGATCGTCCATTTCCTCGCGAAGGGTTTAAAGAACAAACAGATCGCAGACAGGCTATACATTTCAGAAACGACGGTCCGCCATCACTTTACCGCGATCTTTAGTAAGCTGCATGTCTCCAATCGGCAACAGTTGCTCATTGCAGCTCACCAGCAGGGGCTCATTGAATTCGGCGCCGTTGATGCCTTGCCCACATAACGGTCGTCCTCTTTTTGTGTGTGGTATGTCCGCTTCATCGGGTTCTTCCATCTGCCCGGTTCAACCAAACTGACGTGACAGACTCGCCACCGGTTGCGTTGACAACGAAGATACCCAATGTTAGCGTCCTCACCCATGCCACGTTTCCAATTGGTGCGCCTTCTTGGGGCAATCCTGATTAGCTATGGCCCCCTCGCCACACCGCCGGCCCTTGCCGGCTCCCCTACTGAACCTCTCAATATCGTGGTCACGATTCCAGTTTTAAAGGATCTGACTGAACAAGTCGGCAGACCCTATGTGCGCGTCACATCCCTGCTGAGCGGGTATGAAAACGAAC
Organism: Nitrospirota bacterium; assembly: GCA_016219645.1. Taxonomy (NCBI): domain Bacteria; kingdom Pseudomonadati; phylum Nitrospirota; species Nitrospirota bacterium. The sequence goes on along the minus strand of JACRLR010000019.1, from coordinate 46,916 downwards.
ATACCTATTCTCCCAAACCAAGCGATCTCGTCGCCGTCCGGAAAGCCCGGTTGCTGTTCGAAGTCGGTATCGGTCTCGAGGTATGGGTCTCCTCGTTGGTGAAGAACGCCGGCAGCTCCTCACTCCGGGTCATCACCACCTCCAAGGGCATCGCACTGCTTCGCGACAGACCGGACCATGGCAGCACAGCTCATGCCGCCAAAGAGCCTGACCACGGGAATCCTCACGTATGGATGGATCCTGAGAATGCGGCGACCATGATGCGGCATATCACGGAAGCGCTCATTCAGGCGGATCCGGCCCATGCGAATGAATATCGGGCCAATCAGGCCTCCTACCTTCGAAAGTTGGACCAGCTTCGAGGGGACCTGAACGATCGAATCAAACGGCTCTCTGATCGGCGATTCATCTCCCATCACCCGGCCTGGCCGTACTTCGCGAGGCGATTCGGATTCCAAGTAGTCGGGACGATCCAACCCCAGTCCGGGAGCGAACCATCGGCGCTCCATCTTCACAACCTCATCGCGATGATCAAGAAGAACCGGATCAAGGTCGTGGTCTCGGAAGTTCAGCTCAGCCAAAAGATTCCCGACCTGTTGGCCAAAGAGACCGGCGCGCGAGTGGTGGTGCTCACCACACTCCCGGGAGGACTCCCGCACACAGAGACCTATCTCGACATGCTCCGTTATAATGTGCTCCAATTGGCCAACGCACTGGAGACAACCTAGCTGTTGCTAGAGCGCCTCCAGCGGCCTGTTCCGATAGGAGTCTTACCGACGTGGCCATTCAGCCTCCTCCTTTCATTCACTTCGACCATGCCACCTTTGGATTCCCCGGGGTGGTTGCGCTCGAAGATATTTCACTCGAGATTCAACCTGGCGAGTTCGTAGGGGTTATTGGACCCAACGGGTCAGGGAAGACAACACTCTGCCGCGCAGTTCTCGGGTTGATGGCTCCACTGAAGGGGCACCTGAGAATCTTCGATTGTGCCTGTGATGAGTTGCGCTGTCATCACAGGGCCAAGATCGGCTACCTTCCACAGAAGGGAGTCGTGGACCGTAATTTTCCTGTGACGGTGCTTGAGACAGTGACAATGGGCCGGTATGGGGCCTTAGGCCTGTTCAAACGCCCGGGGCGGAAGGATCGCGAGATCGCGATGGAAGCACTGGCTCACGTCGGGATGGATATGCACAAGGACACAGCGCTGGGCCTGCTCTCCGGAGGACAACAGCAGCGGGTCTTCATCGCCCGAGCGTTAGCGCAGCAGCCACAGATCTTGCTACTTGACGAGCCAACGACCGGACTGGATATCACGACGCAGCACAACGTCGTGGAGTTGGTGCAACATCTGCACGAAGAGTTGGGCCTGACTGTTCTGTTGATCACCCATGACATCAACATGATCCGTTCGCGGGTAGACCGGCTCGTGCTTCTCAAAACACGCCTCTATGCCGCAGGACCGCCTGCCGATGTCCTGAAACCGGACATCCTCAGCCAAGTCTATGGGAAAGACCTTGTTATTACAGACAAAGATCTCGTCATCGTTGAGGATTATCACCACCATCATTGATCAGAACGTACGATGCTTGAACTATTCACCTACGACTTCATGCAACGCTCGCTACTGGCTGCTGCGCTGGTCGGCGCCTTGTGCTCGACGATCGGGGTCTTCGTCGTGCTCCGTGGACTGGCGTTTATGGGAGCCGGTACGGCACATGCGGCGTTTGCCGGGGTTGCGCTCGGCTATCTCATGGGCTGGCCGCCACTACTGATGGCCTTGCTGTTCGGCCTTGCCACGGTTTGGGTCACGGGATGGGTCGAAGAAAAAGGCCGCATGAAGCTGGATGTCTCCATCGGCATCCTCTACACCGCTACCATGGCCCTGGCCATTCTCTTCATCGGCCTGATGAAGACCTATAATGCCGAAGTCTATGGCTACCTCTTCGGAAACGTGCTCGCAGTAACCAATGAAGAGCTACTCACGATTGCCGTATTGAGCATCATCGTCATCGGAGCACTTGTGCTCTTCTCGAAGGAACTCTACTTCATCGCGTTCGACCAAGAAATGGCGGAAGCCTCCGGAATACCGGCCAGGCGCATATACTTCATCTTACTGACCCTGATCGCACTCACAGTGGTGATATCGCTCAAGACCGTCGGCGGGATCCTGGTCTTTGCGATGATCCTGATTCCAGCGTCCACCGCTTACCAACTGACGCATAGCCTCTCGACGCTGACCTGGTACTCCATCATCATTGGAGTCTCCTGTTCAGTCGGAGGAGTCCTCATCTCTTCTTACTGGGATATCCCATCCGGTCCTGCCATTGTGCTGCTTGCCACGTTGCTCTTCTTTATCGCAGTCTTGCTTTCTCCCAAGAGACAACGGCGGTCTCTTGCCCTCAATTGATTTCAACTCCCTCTCACGTGTGCTATCTGAGTCCTCGCACATTTCTTGAGGCGCTCCCCCCTGTAGGGCTACGGATACACCCTGTGTCGGCAATGAGCCATTAATCCCGAAGTAAAACGGGATCAAGGCTGCCCATGAATCACTCGCAACCATAATCTGGTTATGATTTCCTACTTATTGAGCAATTTTGTTTACCAGACCACAATCGACTCAGTGGATATCCAGGCATCGAACTTGCTATCTTGACGCAGGCTGAACGGGAGCCTGTGGCCAATTTACATCATCACCTCACGGAGGTTTAATTATTATGGGTGTCGTCATGGTTCGGTGGGGGTTGGTAGGTTTCATGCTGCTTAGCTCGCTTGCCCTGGGCAGCCACGCAAGCGCAGAAGCCTGGAAGATGGAGCAGGGCGGGATAGAACCGGGTAAGGTCGTGCTCGGCATGCGCGCAGGATTTGCGCCGTTGACCCAATCGTTGACTGATAATACCTCAACCGAAGTGGGCTCCTTAGTCAATTTTCAAGGGATGTATAGCCTCAACAAGTGGCTCTTGCTCGGGATGATGTTGGAGTGGGAACGCCATTCCGTAAATGTAGAACAGACCGACGGGGACTTGGGCCATCAAGACACAGTCTCTGTGCTTCCGACGGTGGAAGTCCGTCCGGTCAAATTCGGCCCGGTCATTCCTTACGCGAACATGAGCTTTGGCGTGAACGTCAACAGCTTTGGTGAAGACGTCGGAACTACCATTTCACCCAGCAACAACTTTGCCTGGCGACTCGGCTGGGGCGCCGACTACATGTTCACCAGACAGTTCGCGCTGAACACGGAAATGGCCTACAAGCGCAACGATGGTCACGCCACGATCGGCGGGGCTCGTGTGGACGACTGGAACGCCTCGTCCTTTGGCTTTCTCTTCGGCGCCAAACTCTTCTTTTAGCAGGCTGTTGACAACGTCCGCCAGCGGCGTTCTCGCCGCGCGCTGAGGCTCAACGTACTACAGAGAGTACGCTTCGCCTCGTCGCTTGCTGCGGCCTTGCTGGACGGCCTTTCTGAACAGCCTGCAATGGCTTCTGAACTGGCCTGCAAGTATCCGGACATTGCGTGTCTGTTCTGCGCAAGTGGTTTGTCAAAGCCCTTTTGGTTTTTGAATATTTGAGTCGGATTTTCTGATATGGAACCCCTCGAGGTTGCGGGGTTCTATGTCAGAAACGGCCTTATGGGCAGACTACAGTTGCTTCGCTATTTTTGCTTCACGCAGAGAGTAAATCTGTTCGGAGATTTCTTTGACCAGGATGCCCATCTTTGGGTGGGACGGTTCGAAGTCGATAGGGAGACCGTGATGACGGAGTCGTTCACTGGCTGTGGGGCCGATGGACGCGACGACCATCTTCTTGCATGCCAGCTTGAACTGCGCGGTCGCGTCTTCCTCTTCGAGTAATTGCATGACATGATCGATCTGCGCAGCGTTGGTGACCAGCATTACCTCTATCCCCCCAGCCATGATCCTTCCGAGCACCTGTTCCAACGGGCCCTTGTCTTCGGGAAGCGCCCAACGGTAAATGGGCACGGGAAAGACCTCGGCGCCACGTTGTCTCATGGCATTCAAGAGATCCGGATTGGATACGCCGTATTCTTGGACAGCGACGCGGAGGCCTCTGACAGGCCGATATTCATCAAGCGTCGCGACGACCTCTGTCCACGTGTTCGGTTCCGGCACAGTGAGTGTCGGGATGATGCCAAGGGCCTTGAGTGCTGCAACCGGCTTCGGGCCACGAGTGACTATCGCCGTCCGATTGAGCCCCTCCATGATCGATGGCATGCGGTGGTGCGAACGTAGAATTTCGAAGAGAGTCGTCGTGCCGATGCCAGTCATGAGGATGAGAATGTCGACCTGCCCGTCAATCAGTCTGGCGCCGAACTGCAGCACAGTGGGATTGTCCTGAATGGGGATTTCCCGGAGGGCAGGAGCCACAAAGGGTCGGCCGCCGTACCGTTCGATCAATCGAGCCATCTCCGTTGCCATACGGCTTTCGAACGCGGCCACCGCCAATCCTCTAAAACTCTGATTTTGTGTCATGGCCCTGAATGAAAAACTCAAATTTACATCGGAAGTGTGGGCATCCTCACCATACCATAAGCCGAGATTGGAGACGCAGCCATCGATCTGGCACCAGAAGTACAGGACATAGGATGCTCAAAAAGCCTGAACTTCTCCCCCCCTGACCCTGGCGCGCCGAGAGGCGCCTCGTCCCAAGCAAGGCCGCAGCGAGCAATGAAATAGTTCTTCCAAGCTTGCTCATTGATGTTGTCCCGGGATGGCCCGGATGGTCCCCCACTGCGCGCGTCCATTCAATCCTCCCATTACATGTTCGAGGGTAGCCTGGTCGTTCCTCGATTGCGCGCGTCGAACGAGCACATTCTTATCGTGCGCGTTCCGCGAGCAGGAGGACGGCCAGGCTGCCCTTCCCATCCTTCCGAGGGCGCGCGTTGCGCGAGCACAGGGGACTCATCGGGGCCATCCCTCTCCCTGCTGGCGGGCTCTTACAGCTTCCTGCTTGGGATTTTCGATTGACGGAGTCATAGTCGCTCCCTACTATACGGTCACGATTGAGGATAGCTATGACTGTTCCACTCCATCGAGGATTACGCCATGTGGCGTTGCGCGTCAGAAACCTGGCTCGTTCTCGCACATTCTATGAAGAGTTGTTGGGAATGAAGGTGGTATGGGAGCCGGATGCGGACAATGTGTATTTCAGCTCCGGTTCGGATAATTTCGCGTTACATCAGATTCCTCCCTCCGAGCTTCCATCCTATCAACCCTTGACTGGGCAACTGTTGGATCATATCGGCGTGATTCTTGAGAGTCCTGAGGCAGTCGACCGGATGTATCGGGAGATTGAACCTCGCCTCGCGCAGCTGGGCGGGAAAATTTTGAAGCAGCCGAAACAGCACCGCGATGGCAGTTACTCTTTTTACTTTTGCGATCCGGACGGAACGGTCATTCAGGCACTGTACGAACCCTCCATCAGCAAACTGGAATTCACACGAAATGGGTAAGGCGTGAGGGGTGAGGTGATGGTTGAGAAAAACACGGTCGGAGACGGAGGGGTGATCCCCTTACGCCTCACGCCTTACACCTTACGATCATGAAGATCTGGGACAGCCTGCCCAAACATCACTATCTCAGCCTCGCTCCCTGGGCCTGGGTCCAATTGGAGAGCGCCGAGCCTCCCGGCCCCTTCCCCTTTGTCGCAGGAGTGGCGCCCGAGGTCGTCGCAAGTCTCCATGAGGCCCATAATCTCCTCTCCAGCGCGATCGATACGGCCATCAGCGATGTCTTTTCCAAACGGGCCCCGCTCGACGACCCCGATCGACAGAGGCGATTGGAAGATGCCTATACGGAACTGATCAGCGCCCGCCCCTATCTGCAGCAGCACATTCGGTGTGGACGGATGGCAGACGGCACGTTTCAATGGGAGTTCCCAACCGACCCGACCAAATCCGCCAGGGTCACAAACGGCGGGCTCCGGATCTACAATTCCGTGAAACGGCAGGCCATTCCGATTGGGTTCGATCAGCGACGGTTAGGACCGCTGGTGGGAAAGGTCCTGGGGTTTTTGGACGGCACGCATCAGGCCGGCGAAATCAGAACGGTGGTGGCAACCTCGGGGCGAGACGGAGAGCGCCTTCTGACCCGATTGATCGAATCGCTTCACCAACATGAGTGTTTCGTCAGCTCGAATACTTCCTCCATCAGATCCCATTGGTTCGAGGCGCTACAAGATACGGACACGGTCCATCTCGGCCATGCCGCGCTTCTATATCGGCAGCGGGACCAAGTGCTGCTGTTCGATCCCTGGCTCCTTCCATGGTTTGCCGAATCCTCTATCCCGTCCTTGTGGGGATCGCTGCTGCCCAAACCTGGCGCTGTCTTCTTGACCCATGATCACGACGATCATGTCGATCCACGCACACTCTTACATTTGCCCAAAGACACGCCGATCATCGTGCCAAGCCGGAGGAACCGGCGTAATCTCTACTACGACTATCTATCGCTTTTACGGGAACTGGGATTCGGGCAGGTGATCGAATTGGCGCACGGAGAAAGCTGGGCGTTCGAAGGAGGGGCTGTCTACTCCGTGCCGTTCTACGGCGAAGACCCCTGCGATCTGGAGATGCCCCGCAACTGCTATCTCATCGCCGATCGCGGCTATAACATGCTCGTGCATGCGGACAGCGGGCCGACGAACAGCGGCAAATCCGTTCTCACGGACAGGGTGATTCAGGCCCTCGTGCAGAGGCATGGGCCGATCCCGTTGGTCTTCGCTTCGCAACAACAACTGCTCGAAGTTCGTGGCCATGCAGCCCATGCGCCCTTGTCTCATCCCGGAAGATGGCTCGATGTGGGAGAAAACGGCTATCTCACACATGCCTATCTAGCCGAGGTCTGCGCGGCGGCGCAGGCGACGTTGTTCGTGTCCTATGCCACCGGCGGCGCAGATTGGTATCCCGACCATCTCTCTTTCATGTTCAGCCGACGGAACCAGGCCAGGACCTCGCTGCTCACTGCCCACTGGGAACAGCCGGAAACTCTCAAAGAACTTCTCGCCGGGCAGAGATGCGGGTATCATTACGCTCATGCGTTGGATCTATTTCGTCGCACGACCGACGGGTCGGTGCAACCAGTGACAACCGGGGCATCTCTGGCGCCTCTGTCGCTCTATCGCCTTGACCACAGCGATCCTCCGTTTATGAAATCTAGTAATCACACCGTGCCATCTTGAAAGGTTATAAGGACCGACTATGACTCTGCGAAAAATACAGCAGGCCCCGATTCTTGTCACCGGTGTCGCCGGATTCATCGGCTTTCATACGGCAATCAGATTGCTGGAGCGGGGCGAGCGGGTGATCGGGCTCGATAACATCAACGACTACTACGACGTGCGGTTGAAAAAGGCGAGACTGGCTAGACTGAAACCCTTCAAGGAGTTCACCTTCACCAAAACCGATCTGGCCGACCGGGTGAAAATGCGCAGGCTCTTCGCTACACAATCGATCACGAAGGTGGTCCATCTGGCGGCGCAAGCCGGTGTGCGCTATTCGCTGGTGAATCCCCATGCCTATACCGACAGCAACATCGAAGGGTTTCTGAACATTCTGGAAGGTTGCCGACAGGCAAAGGTTGAACACCTGGTCTATGCCTCGTCGAGTTCCGTCTACGGCGGCAATACCCACATGCCGTTTTCGATTCATGACAACGTCGACCATCCGGTCTCTCTCTATGCAGCCAGCAAAAAGGCCAATGAACTTATGGCCCATTGCTATGCGCACCTCTATCGAATCCCCTGCACTGGCCTGAGGTTTTTTACGGTCTATGGGCCCTGGGGGAGACCCGATATGGCACTCTTCATTTTCACAAAAGCGATTCTGGAAGGAAAACCGATCGAGGTCTACAACCACGGAAAGATGCGGCGAGACTTTACCTATGTCGATGACATCGTCGAAGGGGTGATCCGGACCCTCGACCATCCAGCCAAGCCGAACCAAGCCTGGTCCGGCGACAGACCGGACCCCGGAACCAGCTCAGCACCGGCCCGGATCTACAATATCGGGAATCATCAGCCAGTCGAACTCTTGCGCTTTATCGAGGTATTGGAACAGGCGATCGGAAAACAGGCGAAGAAGAAATTGTTGCCCATCCAGCCAGGTGACGTTCCTGCCACCTATGCCGACATCGAAGATCTCTCACAGGATGTCGGATTCAAGCCGGCTACCCCCATCGAAGTGGGAATCCCCCGTTTCGTCGAGTGGTATCGGCAGTTCTATAAAAAATAAGGGGGCCTGGCCCTCTCGAAAGAGCCTGGCCCCCCTTCCAATCAATCGTTCGCCTGAACCGTCTTGTTACGGACAGCCGATCGGCACAAATCCAGGCCCGAACAGCTTAGACAGCGCGATGTATCGCGCGTTGTCGTAGAACGAATAGCTGGGACCCCGCTGATTTCTCCCAGAAAGATCTCCGCCGTAGGAAGGATCTGCCCCGTAAAAGAACCCTCCGCGAGTTTTCTGAACGAGATTGATCCATTCTCCGTACATGGAGCAGACTTCAGCTTGAACGGACCCGGACGAGGCGATACTGGCATGCCAATCTTTGGCCCAATCAGGGACAGTCTGTCGCCCGCCGGCCATACCGGTCTGATTACGGTCGGGATACGGAGGAATGTCGTAGCGCGGAGCCGCCGTCACAGCGGGGCGATAGGTCGGCATGTCCTCCAGGGATGGTACGCTCGACAGTTCTTTTAACTTCATCAGTTTACAGCCGGGCAAATCCTTGTTCGTGTAGAGGATGCTCCCATCGGCTTGGGTACATTCCCGCATGAGGTACGGGTCGAAGGAGATCGTCGTATCGGAAAATGCCGATGCTGAAGACAGGGTGAGGACCGTTGCGGCAATCATGAGCACGCGAGCAGGCCGCATAGAGCACCTCCCTTGAGATAGTGAACCAGCCAAGACTTGCATCATTGTTTGTCCTTCGTACATGTACTCGCCGATGATGCTTACAAACTATTATACTGGACAGAATGCCGTCTATTCATCTTTCGAGGGGAGGCGAGCTACCGACGGGGGGCTGGCAAGCCGTCTCTGCTAGCCGATTTGCCGAGACCACCCGAGCCTGTGTCCAGGCTCGGGTTTCTTCCACCAGCAGCCCTCGCGCGGAAATCAACAGATTTTCTTGCATAAATAAGCAGGTTGGCCTTGTTACCTTCTGACTACTAGGGTATTCTACGCCCTCAATCCGTGAAACGTGAGGCGATTGACGAGTCTCTTTCGCCCTCCCATGTCACTCCCCACGTCCGACCAATTTCTTGCATGACTGACTACGGCGTACTTGCAAATCTGCTGGTAATCTTCTTGGCATCGATCGTCGTCGTCTTCGTATTCCACAAATTGCGACTTCCCTCGATCGCAGGATTCTTGGTCGCCGGCTCACTCATCGGCCCCCATGGGCTGAACCTCATCGCGGATGTCGGTACCGTCGAGGTGTTGGCCGAGGTCGGAATCGTTCTGCTTCTCTTCACCATCGGCATCGAATTTTCAATTGCGCAATTACTTTCCATGCGCCGCCTCATGTTTGTGGGTGCGCCAGTCCAGATCGCCGGCGTGCTGGTGATTGCGTTTCTCGGGGCGATGCTCGTCGGATTGTCCTGGCGGGAAGGGTTGTTCTGGGGATTTCTCTTCGCCCTCAGCAGCACGGCGATCGTATTGAAGACCCTAGCGGAACGGGGGGAGAGCGACTCGATCCATGGCCGAGCCACGATCGGCATTCTTATCTGTCAGGATCTGGCGGTCGTACCGATGATGCTGCTGATGCCGATCCTAGCCGGCAAATCGGAGGGAGGCGGGGTGGCGATTCTGATCACCTTGGGGGAATCGGTCCTCGTTGTCCTGCTTGTCATTGGAGCCTCCTGGTATCTGCTCCCCAAACTCTTGGGATATATCGTCCGAAGCCGCAGCCGGGAGCTGTTCTTGCTGACGATCATCGTCTCCTGTATCGGTATCGCCTGGCTCACGTCCCTCGGCGGTCTCTCGTTGGCATTAGGGGCATTCATCGCCGGGTTGGTCATTTCCGAATCGGAGTACAGCCATCAGGCTATAGCCGAAGTGTTGCCGTTCCGCGACAGTTTCACCAGTCTCTTCTTTGTGTCGATCGGCATCCTCTTGGACTGGCAGGTGTTGCTCGCCCATCCAGGACTGGTATTCGGACTTCTCGTGGCAATTCTGCTGGTAAAGTTTTTCTCCGGGGCCGTGGCGGTCCTGCTGTCGGGAACCCCCCCGCGTTCGGCGATTCTGGTGGGCGTCGCCTTGGCTCAGGTCGGAGAGTTTAGTTTCTTGCTGGCACAGCAGGGGGAGGCAAGTGGTTATTTCCATGGTGATCCGTATCAAGTCTTTCTTGCGGTCTCGGTGCTGTCCATGATTGTGACCCCTTTTCTCATACAGTGGTCGCCGAACCTGGCCCGTCGCGCTGAGGCGTGGCAGCGGGTCCATCATTGGCTGCCGAAGCACACCCTCGCCCATGCCGAACAGACCGAAGGGAAGCATATTCGGATGAAGGGCCACGTCATTATTGCAGGGTATGGATTAAACGGGAGGAATCTCGCCCGCGTTCTCGGCGAAACGGAGATCCCCTACCTGGGATTGGATCTCGACGGCGATATCGTCAGCCGCGAATCGAAACACGGGCTGCCGGTCTACTATGGCGATGCCACGAATTCGCATGTGCTGCGGCATATGAGAGTCGAGGATGCCAAGGTATTGGTGATCGCGATATCTGATCCATTCACCACCCGGCGGGTCGTGCAGATTGCCAAGGGAATCAACCCCAAGCTCCATGTTGTCGTGCGGACCCGCTATCTCCGCGAATTGGAGGAGCTACATAATCTCGGCGCGGATGACGTGGTGCCGGAAGAATTCGAAACCTCCATCGAAATATTTTCCTTGATACTCCGCACCTACAAGATGCCGCAGGACTTTGTGATGCGGAAGGCTACACAAGTTCGCCGTGAAGGGTACGCGTTGCTTCGTCGCAGCGAATCACCGGAACTCCCGCATCATCTTCATGATGGGACCCTGGCGGATACGGAAGTCGAAACGTGTCGCATCGACGACGATTCCCCTGCTCTGGGGAAAACATTGGCTGAGATTGCTCTCCCCGCCAAGACGGGTGTTTCGGTGATTGCCTGGACACGTGCTGGAACAACGCAAGCAAATCCGCCTGAGCATACCCGGTTGATGGCGGGCGATATCGTGGTCCTGCTCGGTTCGCGCTCCCAGATTCAAAACGCGATGGAGCATTTAGTGCAGATGGGCGAGAAATGAGCTGCTAGCGTTTTGCCGTCGTCATGAGCTGATAGGCCTCTTCCAGCGTCGCCACTTCGATGACGTTGATATTCCATCGGGCGGCCAGTTGGAAGAAATCCTTGTCAACAGTGGCTGGTTGCCCTCGAGGCACCAGTATGGTTGAAAACTGCGCGCGGGCTGCCGCTTCAGTTTTAATGAGCAGGGCACCGACCGGCTCGATCCTACCGTCCGGTAGGATTTTTCCGGTCAGCGCGACATCCGGCTTGACGTTGCCGCCTCGCCAGGCTGCAACAAGCCCGACTGCCACGGCAGCGCTCGCGCTCACTCCTTCAGTCATGGCATTGTATGACCGGTTCTTGATCGTGATCACCCAATCTCGCCCCTCCTCCCCTACTGCCTGCGTGGCAGCCGCAACCGCTTGCCTGATGCCCTCTTTCCAATCGTCGCTGACTATTGACCCGCCACCCAGGTTAATCTCATTGAATTGGACTGTCGGTCCTTCTTGTCGAGGGCCCTTGTCGATTTCGAGCACGATATAGTGCACGACCCCCGTCTGCCCGTCAGCGCGCACTCCCAATGCCGGTACCGTTGCGACTAGACGGCTCTCCGCCGGCCAGACCGGAAAGGCTTGCGCACAAAGCATTATCGAGGAGAGGAGGAGAACAAGGTGTGGTAATTTTCGAGTCGCATCCTTGCCCGACATAAGACCTCGCCAATATGACTCATACGGATTCAGCTCTTCCAGCGAAGCGTGACTCTTTCTTTCAGCTGGTGGTCGAGGAGTTGTCCAGTTTGCGCCGACATCAGATACGCGGCTTTCAACTTGTAGTACCATTTCGCCGGCGTATCGGCATCATCGATAAGCATCAGGGCTGGTTTGTAGCGTGATCCCACCGCCTGGCGTTCCATCGCTTCTCGATCCTGCGTCATGAAAATGTTTGCGAAGTAGCGAAAGATGGTCTTGGAAAATGGAACCCGGCTGAGGCAATTCCGCGCTGCAGTAAAGTCGATGCGGCATTGCTGTTCACTGATCGGCGTCACCGCGGCTCGGCTCGACACGAAGAGCGATCCGCACTGGACGAATTCGAATCGCTGGCAGGGCAGCGAGCATCTGCTGGAAGTACCAACTTAGACTTTGTAAATATAGCGAGTGGGTCACGGAACGTCAAGCCACTTGGCGCCGAATGATCCTCCCGGCTATAAACGGAACAGCTGGACCCACCTTCCTTCCGCGTTTCGCTGAGGGTTTTCTTCGGTATGCGTTTTCGAGCTCTAAGAAGAGAGCGGCCAGACTGTCCTTCACTGCGCGCATTGAGCGACTGCATCTTCGCATTCTTTTCTGCCACAACCCAGTACTTCCTATAACGGGGTAACCTGCTCGGTCTCCCACTACGCGCGTCCAACGATATAACTGCTCCCTCCAGGCTTGCTTGTTCTCTTTCCCTTGGAATGGCACCTGTGTTGATCCCCCTGCGGCCGTCGAGCGAGCACATTCTGATCGTGCGCGCTCCGGGAGCAAGGGATCAGCACGGGTGTCATTCCATCCTCCCCTTCCTTGACAAGAAAATTGAGCGGAGACTATAGTCAAATTCCTATTGAAATCGCCAAATTCATGCGGACATGAGAGGATAGAGGACGCATGACAATTGCTCAGATGGATCCAGCAGTCACGTTGGGAGACCTCCAGGCTTCTAAGCCTGAGAAGGTGACGATCGTGCTGCTAAGCGGCGACATGGACCGGGCGATGGCGGCGTTCATCATTGCCACCGGGGCTGCTGCCATGGGAATGCAGGTCACAGTATTTTTCACCTTCTGGGGTCTCAACGCCATCCGCCGGAAAGGAGCAACCAGCTCAGCCAAGGACTGGCTTCGTCAACTGTTCGGCCTGCTCAATAAAGGAGGCGCGGACAGCCTTCCTCTCTCGCGGTTCCACTTCTGGGGGTTGGGCACAAAGATGATGCAACAGGTCATGAGGCAAAACCGGATGCCTGGTGTGCCGGAACTGATGGAAACAGCCCTGGGCCTCGGTGTTCACTTCATTGCCTGTACGACCACCATGGGGTTGATGGGGATCACGAAGGATACGCTCATTGAGGGTATCGATCAGTTCGCAGGGGTGACCACCTATCTTGCAGAAGCCAAACAAGGCAGTGTGAATTTGTTTATTTAGTTCATCCGGTTTGTTTGGTGCGTGGGTTCATAACCAAAGAAACTAAACAAACCATACAAACGAGACGCTATGCTGCATGCCGACGTGAAACTCGATACGCTTGGCTACTTCTGCCCGATGCCGATTATTATGACCTTGAAAAAGATCAAGGAACTGAAGCTGGGCCAGGTTCTTGAAGTCGTCTCAGACGACGAGGGCATCAAGAAGGACATGCCTGCCTGGTGCGACACGACCGGCCATCAGATGGTCGGGCTCGAAGAAGAACAGACCAAAGCGGGAACGGTCTATAAAGCATTTGTGAAAAAGACAAAGTAACCGTACGGACAGAGCTTTCACAGGCTGGAACCTTCCATAAACAGTCTCAATGTCAACATAGCCCCAGGATGCTCAAAAAGGCCGTTCAGCAAGGCCGCAGCGAGTGAAAGCCCGGAGGAGGTACCCACCGCACTTCGTGGAGCCGTTTGCCCATTTCATGGATCTTGGCGAACGGAAAGACCCCTCCAGTACTTCTGATCTCTTAGAGTCTCTCTCGTACGTTGAGGGCTTGAACGATGCGAGAACGCCGCTGGCGGTCTTTTTCAGCATCCTGTTAGTGGAGAGAGAAGCCGGAGGGCTGACGGTCAGACCTCCGGCTTCGTTGTGTTGATATGTGATGAGGTGGGGCGTGGATCGCATCGTCGAATGTGTGCCGAATTTCAGCGAGGGACGAAACCAGACAACGGTGCATGCGCTGGCACGTGCTGTGGAATCTGTTCCTGGGGTCTGGCTGTTGGACCAGACAATGGATCGAGACCACCATCGCTCAGTCTTGAGCTTTGCCGGTGAACCGGACGCCGTCGCTGAAGCCGCTTTTCGCGCGATTCGCGTGGCGACCGATCTCATCGATCTTCGAGAGCATAGAGGTGTCCATCCGCGGGTGGGGGCGACAGATGTCGTGCCCTTTGTCCCACTGCGCGGGGCAACGATGCAGGACTGTATCCATCTGGCAAGGCGATTGGGGAAGCAGGTCGGGGCAGAGCTGGAGATCCCCGTCTTCCTCTACGAACAAGCGGCCTTGCACCGCGATCATGCCCCACTCGAATCGGTCCGCCGAGGGGGGCTTCAAGGCCTCGCCTTCCGCATGGCCTCCGATCCTGACTGGACACCGGATTTTGGCCCGCCCCACCTCCACAAGACAGCCGGCGCCATCGTCATCGGCGCGCGCGCTCCCTTGATCGCATTCAACGTGAATCTCCGCTCGACCGACCTGGGGTTGGCTCGATCCATTGCGAAAGACATTCGCCAATCGAACGGAGGACTGCCCCATCTCAAAGCAATCGGCGTGGAGTTAGCCAGCCGACGGTTGGTTCAGGTGGCCATCAATCTCACCGATTATGTCATCACCCCTATCCATGTCGCCTTTGAAGCGGTCCGTACCAGCGCAGCCGCACAGGGCGTGGCAGTAGCTGGGAGCGAAGTAATCGGCCTTGTCCCACAAGCGGCACTGCTTCAAGCTGCTGCACATGGCCTTGCGCTCGAACAGTTCGATGAATTACAGGTATTGGAAACGAGACTGGAGATGCGGCTATTCGGTGAGCCGGCCCGAGAGGCCTCTTCTCATAAGGGAGACCCTGTTGATTTGCAGACACAATCCCTCGCAGACTTTCTGGACTCAGTGGGCGCAGCCACCCCGACTCCAGCCGGTGGCACAGTCGCGGCTTTGGTGGGCGCTCTCGCGGCTTCGTTGGGAATCATGGGAGCGCGGCTCAGCCGGCAAAAGAGGGTGGAGTATCGGCTGAGTGAGAGTAGCCGAAGGCTTCGCGATCTCATGCAAGCAGATGGCGATGCCTACCGCCGATTTATCCAGGCAACGAAACTCCCAAAAACAGACAGGGCCCGTCCTGCTCTCTTGTCATCTGCATTACATCTGGCAACCGAAATTCCGCTTGAAATCGCCGAACAGGCGACAGAGGCCGGCGCTATTCTTCATGCCTGCTCGGCTGGGGTAAAACCACGCGTCAGGTCGGATTTGACCGTTGGAATGCTCCTGGCACTCGCTGCAGCAGATGCGGGACGTCACACGGTCGCTGAAAACATAAAACTTCAATATAATCCATTGCTTAAATCATCGCTCTTCGATCGGATTGAGCAGCTGACGATCCGCCTTGAGGAACTCAGGGGGCTATGTTACACTGCGCCCCCTGGTCGAGGCCAGGCCGACTCAAGAAAAAAACCTGTACAGGCATTGCCTGGGAAAGTAGACAAACGGGAAGAATGGAAATCAAAGTCTTCAATAATAACGTTGAAAAAGCCCTCAAGGTTGCCAAAAAGAAACTCGCGGGGGAAGGGCTCTTCCGCGAACTGAAGCGCAGACGGTTTTACGAGAAGCCGAGTGTCCGAAAGAAAGCCAAGCAGCGCGAAGCGCAGCGGCGGCGTCAAAAGTGGTTGTCGAAGCGTAAACCGGAATAAACATTTCCCCGCGGCTTGCCCGTTCGGTTGACACATCCCTCTCAAGGCCTTTACATTCTTGCCTCGTCCATGCGCCAGGATCAAATCACTGCTGCGCTTCGAATCGTTCAACGCGAGATTCGCCAGTGGGAAGAACCAGTCGTCGGCGTGGTCGCAAGCCTGTCGAACCGAGACCCCTTCCGCATCCTCATATCCTGTCTCCTCAGTCTCCGGACAAAAGACAAGACGACACATGAAGCCAGTGCCAGGCTGTTTGCGCTGGCACATCAGCCTGCCTCCATGCTCACCCTCCCACTCAAGAAGATCGAACGAGCCATCTATCCTGTTGGATTCTACCGGACAAAAGCCAAGTCCATTCATGCCATCTGCCGTCGCCTTCTGGACGTCTATGGAGGAACAGTTCCCGATTCCATCGAAGAGCTGGTGACTCTGTCAGGAGTCGGTCGGAAAACTGCGAATTTGGTGGTCACGGTCGGCTATGGCAAACCCGGCATCTGCGTGGATATCCACGTGCATCGGATCAGCAACCGCTGGGGCTATGTGAAGACGAAGACTCCGGAGGAAACTGAACAGGCCCTACGCCGGAAACTGCCGAGGCCCCATTGGATTACCTTCAACGACTTGCTCGTTCCCTATGGACAGAACCTATGCCAGCCCGTCTCACCCTTCTGTAGCAGATGCAAACTGGCGAAACACTGTGACCGTGTCGGGGTGACGCGCTCCCGATGAGCGAGTCCATCTGGCCAACTTTCCTTGGGCGAAGATGACGAATTTGGGGTAGCGGGAGCATCGGCAGTGGCTATTTCATTGTGGCGCGCGCCTTGACACTATTCACATAATCAGCAAGGGCCGCATCGACTTCCCCCGTGGTCATGGGCCGGTCATGTGTCTCACTTTCGTCCACAAGGTATTTGTCATGCTCTTTTTCCTGCCGCAGGACTATGGAATTCTCCTGCGTCACCTCGATCAGCATAAACCACTCGCGTGCCCCCTGGGTAATCACGACTTCCTTGCCCAGGCCTTTCTTCGTGATCTCGACATGAAGCTCTTCCGATGCCCAGACAGAAACAGGATTCGTAAGCAATCCCACCCCAGAGACCGCGACCCCAAGTAACAGGCTGATCCGGAATGTCTGGAGGAAACGATTCGAGATCATGCAAAGATTATAGCCGGTTGAGAAATCAACCGTAAACCGTCGTTGCTGCTCGCTCGTCGCCTTGAGTGGTCCCAGGTCACATGCTAGGATGCCTCGTCTAAATGGATAGCCTACTTGCAACATTCCAGGAATGGATTCCAGTCGATGTGCTCATCGGTCTCACGGTGGCTTCAGCTATCGGTTTTGTCGCGTCCCTGATCGCTATCCCGATGATTTTGGTGCGTTTGCCGGCCGACTATTTTGACACGCGCATTCCTCGCCATTGGATGAAAGACCATCATCCAGCGTTGCGCCTGTTGGGGCTGGTCGTCAAGAACGTTGTCGGAGTCGTGTTCCTGTTGGCCGGCTTCGCCATGCTCTTTTTGCCGGGCCAGGGCGTGCTGACAATGCTGATCGGGATCTCGCTCATGGATTTCCCACAAAAGCGTGCACTGGAGGCCAGAATGGTCGGGCAACCGACTGTGCTGGGCGTTATTAATTCCATGCGCCAGAAATTTGGCAAGCCGCCCTTGACCCTGGCCCCCGGCCCTTAGCAGGATGCTGAAAAAGTCCGCCAGCGGCGTTCCCTGCCTCCGCCGAAGCGCTTCGCGCAGGCAGGTCGCATCGCTCAGAGGCTCAACGTACCGCAAGGGTACGCCCTCGCCTCTTCGCTCGCTGCGGCCTTGCTGGACGGCCTTTTTGAGCATCCCGCGGCTGTTTTGAAATCTGTGCCATCTGGAAGATTCCCGTGGTGGTTTATGAATAAACCGATTTTTTCCGCAGCCTGCTAGGCCGCATCATGCCGAGCACAGAGCCCAGCCGCAAGACGCTCTACCTGATCGACGGGAGCGCCTATATCTATCGTGCCTTCTTTGCCCTGCCGGCCCTGAATAATTCCCAAGGCCTCCAGACCAACGCCATCCTCGGTTTCACCACGATGTTGCTGAAAATTCTTCGCGAACGGAAGCCTGACGGCCTTGTCGTGGCGTTTGATGAAAAGGGGCCGACGTTGCGCCATGCTGAGTTCAAGGCCTACAAGGCCCAGAGGCCGCCGATGCCGGAAGGCATGAGTGCCCAGATTCCCTACATCCATCGCGTAGTGGATGCCCTCAACATCCCCTCGGTCCGGCAAGCCGGATATGAGGCGGATGATCTGATCGGCTCACTCGCGCACCAAGCCGAACTGGCAGGCTTCGACGTCATCATCGTCACCGGCGACAAGGACATGTTCCAACTCCTGACCCCCCATGTGCGCATCTATGATCCGGTAAAGGACAAATGGTTAGGCGAAACGGAATGCCGAGAACGTTTCGGCGTGGAGCCGGCGCGCGTCGTGGAAATTATGGGTCTCATGGGCGATGCAACGGACAATATTCCCGGGGTGAAGGGCATCGGTGAGAAGACGGCGATGAAGCTGATCGCCCAATTCGGCACGATAGAGGAACTCTTGCATCGTGTAGAGGAAGTTACGCCGCCTCGGATCAAAACCCTGTTGATCGAACAGGCGGACAATGCCCGCCTCAGCCGACGCCTGGCGACCATCCAGTTGGATAGTCCCGTCACCTTCGATCCCACGACCTATCACATCAAGCCCCCACATCAGGACCAGCTCACCGATCTGTTGCGCGAACTGGGGTTCACCTCGCTCCTCAAATCCTTTCAGCCGGCGTTTCACCCAACCAAGACACAAGAAATACAGACCGCGCTGATTCAGGATGAACCGTCCGCACAGAAATTTGTGGAGGGATTGCCGAAGGGAAGTGCCCTCGGACTGCACTGTCTACTCTCCGCCGGGTCGAATGTGCTGGGAATGGCCCTGTCGACCGGGGACAGGACTGCGTTCATTCCTCTCGACGTCCGAACCTACATGAGGCCCATCACAGCCTTGCTGCACGACCCCACGAGAACGAAGGTTGTTCATGACTTGAAGGCAACGCTGCTGGTGTTCCACCGCATGGGGCTCACCCTTGCCGGCCCCTATCTGGATACCATGGTTGCGGACTATCTGCTCAATCCCAACCGCCGAGATCACCAACTTGAGACCATCGCGTTCGAAATGCTGGACCACCGGCTTGGGCCAGGTCATAAAGAGAACGCAGCCCCGCAATCCCTGTTCGAGGAGGACACAGGGTCACGAGAGGAGGCAGCGGAGTCCGCGTCTGTGCTGGCCAAACTCGCCCAGCCCGTCATGGAACGACTCTCGGCACAGGGGAGCCTCTCCCTCTTCACCGAGGTGGAAATGCCACTGGTGCCGGTGCTGGCCGAGATCGAGCGGAACGGCTTCTTACTGGATGTCGAAGGCCTGCGGCGGCTCAGCAAAGAATTGGAACGGGATCTCGACAAAATGATCGAGACGATCGAAGGATTGGCCGGCGGCGCATTCAACATCAATTCCCCGAAGCAGCTGGCTACGGTGCTCTTCGAGAAGTTGGGGCTCAAGCCGATCAGGAAAACCAAAACCGGCTACTCAACCGATGAAGACACACTGACACAGCTCGCGACACAACATGAATTGCCGGCGCAGATTGTGAACTATCGGAGTCTCAGCAAACTCAAGTCCACCTACGTGGATGCGCTACCAGAATTGGTCAACCCGGAAACCAAACGGCTCCATACATCACTCAATCAAACCGTCGCGGCGACCGGACGACTCTCCTCCACCGAGCCGAATTTGCAAAATATCCCGGTGAAGGGCGATTACGGATTACGAATCAGAGAAGCCTTTATCGCACCGGCCGGCCACACGCTGCTCTGCGCCGACTACAGCCAAATCGAGCCGCGCATCCTCGCGCATCTGTCGCGAGATCCCCGTTTGCTTGCCGTGTTTGCGAAGGGAGAGGATATCCACATGGCGACGGCCATGGAGATTTTCAGCCTGCCCTCCAGTCAAATCACGAGAGACATGCGACGCGTGGCCAAGACGGTCGTCTTCGGCATTGTCTATGGCATCAGCCCCTTCGGTCTGGCCTCGAATATCGGGGTGTCACAGGCGGACGCGAAGAAATACATCGAGACGTTCTTCGAAAAGTTTTCGGCGGTGCGCGCGCTGATGGACCGGAATATCGAAGAGGGCAAAACGAAAGGCTACACGACGACAATCCTCGGTCGGCGGCGCCCGATCCCCGAGTTGCAGAGCGGGGATCCAGTCCAGCGTGGATTCGGCGAACGAATCGCCGTGAATAGCCCGATTCAGGGCTCAGCCGCAGATCTCATCAAGGTGGCGATGATCGACGTGAACAATGCCCTCCATCATGAGCTGCCGCACACGAAGATGATTCTTCAAGTCCACGACGAGTTGATCTTCGAAGTGCCGGAGAAGGAATTGGAAGAGGCAAAGCGCCTCGTGAAGACGGTAATGGAAGCGACGGGGGAGAAGCTGGGATTGTCGGTACCGCTGAAAGTGGATTTGGGTACCGGACATAATTGGCGAGTGGCGCATCCGTAGTGGAGGAGGGGATGGAGGCTGACGATCTTCTGTGCTCGCGCAACGCGCGGCCTGAGAAGGCCCTCGTTGGACGCGCGCAGTAGAAGATCAATCAGCCCCCATCCCTGAGAGAGAACGAGCAAGCTCGGAGGGAGCATTTATTCAGCACCCGTCCCCGAAGTTATGAATAACAGCCACATCATATGAGGTGACCTATGCAGACCGTGCGTCTCTCAGCCGCTTGGGTGATTACGGGCGTTTGTCTTGGTGCGTTGGGACTCCTGCTTCTCATGGGACAGCCGTTTGCAGCGAAGGCGCAAGAGCCGAAACGGTTTCAGTACAAAATCATCGAGGTGCTTCCCGACACTCAGAATATGCAAACCAAGCTGAATGAGTTTGGGGCAAGCGGGTGGGAGTTGGTGGCGGTCTCGATGGGGGATATGACGGAGCCGAGGTTGATCTTTAAGAAGTGAGAGAAGGGGGTAGCTGCGACGATCCCTTTGCTCGCGGAACGCGCACGATAAGAATGTGCTCGTCCGACGCGCGCAGTTGGAATCATCCCAGCCACCCCCAGTGAGAAGGATGGTAGTAAGGAGTTAGTTTGGTCCCGCTGATAGTAAATTTGAGAGTGGGCTACAATTGGAGACTGGTGCATCCATGAATGATGTGATGCCAGATCAACCAACAGATAAGATTTTCACCAGATACAAATGTGAACCTCCTAGCTCAATAAGGATACCCGCGTTTGGCAAACGCCCGCCTGACTTATATGCATACCCGAAGGCAGAACGTAAAGTTCAATTGTTGTTTGTCGGATGGAATCCGCCAAAGCCGTTCGGAGGATTCTGGTCGATTAAATTCGATGACAACTTGCGGTCCGAGCTTCATAGAGTTCTTGTCGAACTAAAGAAAATAAAGGCGAGCACGCCGGACGCTACTTTTCTTGATGAATTCTTGAAAACGGGCTTCTATTTTATCCACGCGGTTAAATGCTGGTGTTGTGCAAAATATCCAGGTTTTGGTCGAGGCGCAAAAGGAATGGATCGGAAGCATGTAGGGCTTCCGCTGCTTCGCGCTTGTGTTGACGCACATCTCAGGGATGAGTTAAGGGACCTTTCTCCGGAAAAAGTGTGTCTGCTTGGGCAACTACCATATACTGCCTTATCTTGTATTTCAGAGAGACTGGGCAGAATGAAAGTAACCCCTACTGAGGGAAAGATACTTGAACCTCAAGATTCTGGATTCGACTGGCCAATCCTTTACAGTTGCTTTCCGGGTAGCCAAAAACCACCCAAAAGCATTCTTAATCAGCGCGAACTTCTACGGCGCGACTTGGAAAGATTCTTGAGATTGTCCCATTGAAGGTGCAGGCAAGGTTCTTTGAACCCTGTTACCAAAGCGTTCCATTGCGCCGTGGAATACAAGCATGTGGTCGAAGATTCACCAGTCACGATTCTTTAGGCCCTTTGATATCCAACCTCTTTAGAGGTAGCATCTCATTACGTTGTGGAGGAGTTTGAAGTGGGACAATGGAAAGAACTCATACGTCTAGCCTTCAAAGGGAGACGTTTCGAGGGCCATGCCCTCGACCTAAGCGCGCTCGATGAGTTGGTCAATTTCCAGAAAATTGTCACCGAGACTGCTAAAGCGCTCTGGAGAGAAGCCAATCCAGACCGTGAACGTCTGCCCCCGCACTTCGAAGATAAGATCCGACTATGTCTACGAAGGATAGAGGAGGGGAGTGCCGTAGCACCACTAGAGGTTTATATCGATGATACCAAGCAGGAATATCTGTATGGCCAAAGCGAAATGCAAGAACCGGAAGAAATTAGACAGGCTCTTTCGCTTGCCTGTGATTCGTTTGGATCAATCGAGCGCGATCAGCCTTTGCCGAGCACCTTTCCCAAAGCCCTGATTTCTGAATATGCGAGATGGGGGAGGCAACTAAGTGAAAATGAAAGTATAGAAATCGTTCGAAAGGGCAAGAAGCCAGTTAAGGTCAGTGGTGTGACGCAATCGCGGTGGTCTGAGCTCTCGGAGACTCCTCACGAAAACTTAGCTGAGGTAACTGGAACAATTCTGGAGGTAGATGTTCGATTGGGCCACTTCCAGGTTTGGACGAATGATAGGACATACGCAACTGTTTCGTTCAACTCTCAGCAAGAAGAACTAGTTATGGATGCCTTAAAGTATCACGGGAAATGCAAGATCTATGTTAAGGGACGTGGAGAGTTTTCACCTGACGGCAAGCTGATTCGAATTACAAATGTCGAAGATCTTTCCCTAATTTCAATAGAGGCTCCCCAGCCGAGCTTGTATGAGCGGTCAATTGAGGATGTGCTAGGAGAAATATCGAGCGAAATTCCGGCGGAAGAGTGGAGAAAGTTGCCGACAGATCTTTCAGACAACTTAGATCATTATATTTATGGTTGGCCCAAAAAATGAAGGAGGTTTTTGTCGATACTCATTATTGGGTTGCGATTGCCAATCCAAATGACCAATGGCATGAAGCGGCCATGTTGGCAAAGAGAGCATTGGGCAATGTAAAGCTGGTTACCACAGATGAAGTGCTGATTGAGTTTTTGAGTTTCCTAAGTAGATATGGCGAGCTTCTTCGGGTACAAGGGGCAAAAATAGTTAGAGCAATTCTGAATAATGCATCTGTTTCTGTAGTGCCGCAGTCGAGACAATCATTTCTAACTGCCCTCGAGTTCTATGAAAACCGAAAAGACAAACAATACAGCTTGGTTGATTGCATTTCGATGATGACGATGAAAAACCGGCTGATCACAGATGTGTTGACTAACGATGAACATTTTTCCCAAGAGGGATTCAAGATTTTGATCGCCAAGCAGTAGCTAATTTCCTTACTCGCCTCAAACGTCCATTTTCATAGGTTGCGATTCTCTTAATAGCCTCTTTGACAGCCCGTACTGCGACATATGACATTTTGTGACATGCCGGCTAAATAGTTTAAACGGGCGTGGGTTCAGTTGTCGGTTGCATGGCGTTGGACAAGTTCGGGCCTCGAGCACCGTCACGAGGAGAAGCTCACTTTCCCTGGCGCGCGTGATCGAGAGACTTGACCATGCTCAACAGGCGTTCCCGCCCTGCCTCGGAAATTTCGGTGAACTGGACCCCCATCCCAGGGAAAAACACATAACGCTCCTCATTCGGCCTGATCCAGGCTACTTTGCCTTGTGCGTTGATCGGTGTGGTCGGATCATCAGGCAGGATGAGTGCCAGCGAAAGGGTCGTCCCTAACCGTGGCGGCAGTTGAGTCTCGATGAAGATTCCACCTCCACCGATCTCGCAGGTCACACCGTCGAATTGCCTGTCGTCCGGTGTCGCGTAGCGGACCTTCGCCGCGAGACGACTGCGGGGATAATCCCGCGCTGCTCGTTGGGGGCGGGTTTCTTTGACAGAGGCCTGAACGAAATCTACCACTGCTTCCCAGGACACAGCGCCCAGCGACTTGCCTGCCGGACTGAACAGCGTCATCGTTTCCGTCTCGCTGTCCAGCGCAAGAATGTTTCCCCGGTGCCGCGATGAGGTTTTGATGGGGAACTTCATCATGATGCCTCCTCTCGGTGGCAATTGTTCCTGGGTCGGCTTCCAGGATATGTTAAATCCCTCAAGAAATCGACTGTGCGTTGGAACGCTCTAGCTTGTTGCAAAGAAGCCGCTAGCCTGCTTTAACAAAACAAACCAAATAAACAAAATGAACTGTATAAGTCAGCGAGGTTGGATCAGAGCGTGGAAGTAATCCACAGGGCTTGGTGGTGCGGTCAAGGCAATCATGAATGACTGAGGATCGTAACCGATGTCTTCGAGATCTTTCGAAGCGAATGTCAGCTCTTCCTCCGTGAGATAGGCGACTGTATCCGGAACACCTGTCGGCGTAAGCGAACGCACAAGGGCTTGGAGGGTTTCACGTTCCTCCGGCGGCATCTCTAATGGAATTGGAAAGTTCAGAGGGCGCGCATAGGGGCTTCGATAGGTTTCGTTCAATGCTCGGAGGGTCTTGAGCATCAACCGGTCCTGTTCCCACGGCGACATTCTTGTGCCGGCGGAAGGGTGAGTGGCGATGAGATCCATGAGAGTCACGACGTTGGTTCCCAGGCTACGCCCTACGAACTCACGCTGGCTCTCGAGTCTCATTGGGCCGGCCTCTAATTGCTTAGTGACCGCTTCAGCCAATGCAAAGTTAACCATGAAACTCTGTTGCCCCCCAAATTGCCCGTAGCAGGGCTTCTCCGGATCGTTTAGCACTTTCATATCCGCCGTACCAGCGTCGAAACTGCTGAACCCGATCGCATCGGGAGCCAACAGGCGTTTGGCTTCCTTGATCGTGGCGTAGGCCCCCAGATTGACGGGAACCACGACTTTTTCATCGATACGTTTGAGAAAGTCTGTGATCGTCTTCCGGTAGGGAACCGCTTTCCACTCCACCGCCCGATATTCACGCTCCCACACCAGATCATCGAGGAAGGGAGGAAAGCGCTTGAGCGCCTCCATGTCCATGGCATCGAACGCCCGGACAAAGGCCGCCCAGTCTGAAATTTTTGCATGCAAAGCTTCGCTCAGGTTCGGTCGAAGGAACTCCTCTTCGATATCATTCCCCTGCCGCGACATCAATTTAGTCGGAAGATCGTTCCACAATTCGTTACAGATAATGCGGTCGACACTGCCGTCTGCCACACCGTCCAGCCGGTCCACAGTGCAGAGATGTGTCGCAAGCCGGTCCCGGTGGGACGCGAGGTCCGGATGGGCCAGAGCTGCATCGAGCACCGCTTGCTCCCAATCAACCAGTATATAGCGGACGCGGGGGTAGACCACTCCATTCTTGTCGAGGGTCTTCAGATGGCTCAAGAAACAGGCGGCGAGATTGCCATTGCCCGGGCCCAGTTCCAAAATCGTGAGGGGTGAGGCGTGAACGGTGAGGTGTGAATCGGACGCATTTTCACCTGACGCCTGACGCCTGACGCCTGACGTTTTTGCGCGCTTCACTGCTTTTTCGAAATAGTCCGCTGCCAGAGCATGGGCGAGCCGATGGTCCGCCGAGGCAAAGGTTTGGTAGAAGCTGCGGATCTGATCGCCACGGAAGCGGTAGAAGAGGGTATTGATGTGGACTTGCCACTGATCGACTGGCTTATAGTCGCCAATGAGCTGTGGTAAGGCGTCTGCGTCCTGCAGCATCATAACAACCTGGTTCAAAGCTATGGTTCGGAGACTGCGAACAACGTTGGATGTTATCAGATGGCAGGAAACAGCTGCAACGGCGCTTCCTTCAGTTGTCAGCTGCCTATATCCTTGACAGCCCCCGCCGATGAGTGTACCAAGACGCTATGGTAGAAAGAACGAGACACGCGGTGCGCCGGCCGATCGCAGTGGTCTTTGCCATGGTCTTGTCGGCACCGATCGTACTCCCCGCAGCGGAGCTGCCGATCACCAAGAATTCTTCTATTTCGGATTTTCAGAACCGTGTAGAGGACGTCACGCCCTACAATTTCGACGCCCCACCACAAGGCCTGTTTCGTACCATCACAACAGCAGAAGGATTCGATGAGCAACTAGGCTTTCAACGAACGCATGAGATCGTGCCGGTGAAACCAACCGACCAATTCCGTCCAGATGCCCAGTCAGTTTTTATTGTGTTCCATCTCCACCAGCATTACCAGGGGTTCAAGGTGTTGGGACGCTGTTATCCTGAGGCGGTGGCCGGCCTCGATCCCACGCTGTTGATTGGACAAGATGCCATGCACATTGCACTCGAAGACGACAGCGGCTACCTCGCCCTCTCCCCTCCACAAACCACGTGGAAGCCCGGCCGATATAAAGTGGAAATTCATGTGGGAGAGCAGGTCAACGAGATGAGTCTGATGGGTACGATGCGCTTCACCGTGCTGAAGGAAACCCAGTAGCGGAACGAGCGAGAAGGGCGCGCCGACCACGCCACATGGTTTGACGCTCCCTTTAGCGTTCTGTAGAATGCCAAAGGACACACGTAGCCCCCTTCTGCATTAGGACTATCTACCCTGCATGACCGTGCCATCCCACCCATGGGCTTCCGTCATCATCCCTATTAAGGACGAGCGAGACAATCTCACTCCACTGATTGAGGGGCTACGAAAAGTAATGGACTCGCACGAGGCTTCACGGTCGCGTCCCTATGAGATTATCCTCGTGGACGATGGCAGCAGCGACGGCAGTAGCGAAGATCTAGACCGTCTGGCTGTTCAGCACCGGCAGGTGCAGGTCCTCCACCTCGACCGGAACCACGGCAAGACATGCGCGCTCGACGCGGGCTTTACGCGGTCAGCCGGTGAAATCATCATCCACATTGACGGCGATCTGCAACAAGATAGCGAGGACATCTTGAAACTCCTCCCCTATACTGCCACCTACGATCTCGTCTGTGGATGGAGACAGCAACGGCAGGATGGCCTGGTAAAAAAACTGTCCTCCCGGATCGCCAATCGGGTGCGGAATTTCTTTACGCGCGACGGCGTTCACGACACCGGTTGCCCGCTCAAGATATTCCGGCGTCCCGTGCTGGAACGGATCACGCTGTTCGAGGGCATGCACCGATTTTTCCCAACGCTTGCGCTCATGCATGGGTTCACGGTCACCGAAGTGCCCGTGCGACACCACCCGCGCATTCACGGTGTCTCGAAATATGGCATGGGCAACCGGCTATTCAAATCACTCTACGATTTGATTGCCGTGCGGTGGATGCAGACCAGAGTATTGAGATATACATTCCGCGACAAGCGATGAGCAGGCGGGACGGGCGAGAACAGCGAGAAATGTGGGGCAAACAAGATTCAACAGGTGATGACTATCACGATTGAACATATCTGGCTCGCCATCGGATTTCTTGGCCAAGGGCTGTTTTTCGGGCGCTGGGTAGTCCAATGGATTGCCTCTGAAAAAAAGGCGGAGAGTCAGGTCCCGATCTCGTTTTGGTACATGAGCCTGATAGGCGGGCTCATCACGCTCGCCTATGCGATCTATCGAGAGGATCCCGTCTTCATCGCAGGACAGAGCATCGGGGCCATCGTCTATATTCGCAACCTGATGCTGATCTCTCGCTCGAACCAGGCAAACCAGCCGATCGGCCCCTCCTCTCCACGAACCTAGCCCCCATTATTCATGAACACTTCTGCTGCAATCGCCGGTCCGCTGCTACGACAAGCCTTCGGCCGGCAGGCTCGCCCCTCAAACCCTCAACGTACTGCACGAGTACGCATCGGGTCATCAGGGCTCCGCGCGCCGGTCTCGCGACGCGGCTCAGCGATTTCGCGACGAACTGTCATGAATAATGGGGGCTAACTCTTTGAGACCCAACATTCTCAACGTATGCGGCCATTACACAATCCAACCGATTCCATGACCACGACCGACCGTTCGCACCACGCACTGATCCTCCTGGCCCTCCTCCTGCTATCTGGCCTGTTGTTCTTCCTGGGACTCGGCGACATGGGCCTGACCGACCAGGACGAGGGGCGAAATGCAGAAGCCGGGCGCGAGATGTTCGAGTCGGGGGATCGCCTGACACCCACGTTCAATGGTGAACTGCGCGTCGCAAAACCAGTCTTTATCTATTGGTTGATGGAGCAGTCCTATCGCCTGTTCGGTGTCAATACGTTCGCTGCACGATTTCCCTCAGCCCTCTTTGGCGTGGGATTGATTCTCATCCATTACCTGTTTCTCGTACACCAGCGCGACCGGACCATTGCACTCTTTGGCGGCTTGATGCTCTTGCTCAACCTGGAAATCCTTGGGCTCGGACGCATGGCACTGACAGACAGCGTCCTGATTTTTTTCACCACGGCGTCGCTCTACGGATTCTGGCTGGGGCTGCATGGAAGAGGCATCGTCCGCCAGTGGATCTGGATGTTCTATATCGGCATGGCCGTCGCCACGCTGACCAAGGGACCGGTCGGATTCGCCGTGCCCCTTATCGCAGCGGTACTCTACCTCACCTGGACACGTCGCTGGTCCGAGTATTGGCAGAAAGGGTTTCCCCTGGTAGGCCTGCTGTTGTTCTTTCTGATTGCTGCGCCCTGGTATGCAGCCATGTTCATCGTGCATGGCGACGCCTATGCCTCAGGCGCAAAGGTCCACACGATCGGCCGATTCCTCAGCCCGATGGAAGGTCATTATGGAACCCTCTTCTTCTATTTCCCGGTCCTACTCATCGGCTTCTTTCCCTGGAGCGCATTGCTGCCTATCCCGCTCTATCGGACTCTCAAGGACTGGTATCTGATACGCCGCGCGCGTATCCATGCAAATTCCGCCGAAACATCCGAACTTGACCTCTTTGCGGCTCTATGGCTCGTCGGCGTCTTCCTATTTTTCACCGCTTCTTCGACCCGTTTGCCTCACTACATTGGCCCATTGTTTCCTGCCGCCGCCATCGTGACCGCCTCCTATTGGTCGCGCTGCCTCCAAGATCCGGTGACGAAAGGAATTCGTGGCTCAATTCACCTCATGATGGGAGTGGGGTATCTCTTGGCCATCGCCTTTGCCCTCCTTCCAACGGTCTATACAACCTACGCCTCCAAGATGGTGAAGGAATTCCCCCTGGCAGGACAAGTCGATCTCGGCATCGGCCCCTATCTGCTTGCGACTCTGTTGTTAATCGGTATGGCGTTAGTGGGATATCTTGGGTTGAACGATGAACGGCGTGGAGGAGCCTTCTGGGCCGCAGGGGGGACTCTGGCCGGCCTCGTCCTCATCGTTATCATCCTCGTCATCCCTCACGTCAATCGATATATGGTCGCGCCCCCTCAGGAACTCGCCTACGCGGCAGGATTGAACCTCGCCCCCCAGGATCAATTTATCTCCTATGGCATAACACGAGCATCATCCGTATTTTATGCAAGACGCAAGACACTCTTCGTACATAGGGGGGAAGAGGACAAGATACGGACAGCTCTGAAGGAGTCGAAGAGAGTCATGATCCTCCTACCGGAGAACGCACAGTCGAAATTGCCGGCAGAGGCAGTCACCCTGGTCCCGATTCTCAAACGGTACGGCTATGTGCTGCTCGCGAACCAGTCGATGGTGACGGTGCCGGAGACCACGAGTCAATCTCCTCCACCAACGATTCTCGGGCATTGATCCGCTACAACATCGGCAGCGCCCCTCTTAGGTCCACAACCAGCAGAAGCCCGAACAGCACGGCGAGCACAAGTGCCGCTTCCTTGATCAACAAACCATATCGAGCAGGCTCGCTTGCAGCAGCCGCCTCTACACCCCAACCGCTTCGCAACCAGTGCGCGAGACAGACACATAAGATTGTCGCCATCACCCAGAGCGATCCCGTCGCCATACCGAGCCCGAGACCGATGAAGCTCTGTGTCGCACTCATCGAGAGCCACGGCGGGGCCTTCGCAGCCTTGACTACCAACAGCACATGCCCGGAGAGCCCAAACATGGTGAAGACCACGCCGGCGCCGATCCAATGGGCGACCGCCCAGGCATCGGAAGACTGATATCCGATGGTCCAGACAACGGCGAGGACTGCCGCCAAGAGCGGCGTTACCTCGAACAGAGCCGACTCGATGGACCCACGCCACTCTCGCCATGGCCGAGCCACGACCGAACCGATTACATGCCCCATAACCGCGCCTCCCGCCACATCTGTGACAAAATGTGACCCGCGCACAATGCGGCTCGCCGCAATGGCAATTGCCAGGGAAAGAAACACCCAGCGCCAGCGGGGGAACTTTTCGGACAATACTGTGGCAACCGCAAACGACGCTGTGGCGTGGCCCGACGGAAACGAGTCCCACCCGCTTCCTGCTACCGGAGATAATTCGAGATTCCCCGCATGCATGAACTTTGGACGAGGCCGTCCGATTGCATGCTTGACAAGATTGCTGACGCCTGCGGCAACTCCGTGTCCCAGCAAGCTCCGCCAACCGGCGGCTTTCCATGATTCGTACTTCAGCCCAAATCCGACTGCAAGGATGAGGACGCTGATGATCACCAACGACTCGCCCCGGCCCAGACGGTCCCCAACGTCGCTGAGCTGGGCCAGCCAGGGATTGGCCAGATGGTCCCTTTGAATATCGTTGAGCGAACGGACAAATCGGGTAAGGGGGACATCCCACTCGAACAATCCAAGAAACGCGAGAACGAGCGCGATGCAGGAGAAGGCGATAGACAAGAAGCGAGCGACAAGAGGCTGCGGGGATAGGGGTCGTCTTATTGACTCTTGTTCTCCCGTCTGTCGCTCTTGGCCCGAAGCGGTCACGGCACCCAATCCGCTAAGAAGATATTGAACTCGCCGGGAGCCTTAGCCGATCGATCCGATACCCACACTAATCGTGTGCCGTCCGGCGAGAACATGGGGAAACTGTTGAAATGGCCCTCAAAGGTCAGCTGTTCGAGACCTTGGCCATCCTCACCGATCGCGTAGAGATGAAAGCTTGGCCGGCCTCCTTTCCCCTTTGTTTCAATGTTCGATGAGAAAATGATTCTCTTGCCGTCGGGAAAATAGAATGGCGAAAAATTCGAAGCGCCGTTCGATGTGACCGGTCGCTGGCCGCTCCCATCAGCATTCATCACAAAGATTTCTAGTTGTCCAGGCTCCACCAACCCTTGGCTGAGCAGGTCCTTATACTTGTCAATCTCTGCCTGATCAGTGGGATGGGCGGCCCGGTAGACGATACGCCGACTGTCTGGTGAAAAGAACGCCCCTCCGTCGTAGCCAAGCGTACTTGTCAACCGGCGGGGATTCGAGCCATCGAGATTCATGGCATAGAGATCCAAGTCCCCGTCTTTGACGGACGTCCAGACGATCGTCTTGCCGTCAGGTGACACAGTCGCTTCAGCATCGTAGCCTGGCGTAGATGTCAACCGCTGCATCTGCTGACCATCGATACGTACGGCATAGATGTCGTAGTCGTCCAAGGCCCACCGGTAGGCTCCGTCCCTCTTCGGCTTCGGCGGACAGTTTGGGCCAGACCCGTGGGTCGAGGAATAGAGTATGCGGCGATCACCCGGGAAAAAATATCCGCACGTCGTGGCGCCCATGCCGGTGCTCACCAATCGAACTGTGTCGCTGCTCAGATCCATCACGTACATCTGGTAACAACCCAGTCCGGCGTCGGCCGGTGTGAGCGAGGCCGCGTATGTATCTTTCATCCAATTGTTCGTGGATTGGAAAATCAATTTGTCCCCACTGAAGGAAAAATAGGCTTCGGCGTTCTGTCTGCCCACCGTCAGCTGGCGAATATTCTTGAGATGCCGCTCAGCCTGATGGGCAGAAATCGCCTGAGTCTCAGATGCAGGGGTCTCCGCCCGCCCCGCCTGGTCAGCCACCAGTAAACAGACGAGCCCGATTATGCAGCACTTACCGAATTGGGCTGATCGCATCAAGACGCACCTCCGTACGATCGTTTGCAAGTGTCCAGTCCCCGCGCGTCATCACTGCTCCATCCTTGAACAACACAAAACTATTCCACCCGTAAAAAAAGAGCAGCCGTGCCACCTTCGCCACGGCCTGAGGAGTAGCTGCATACAGCACCGTCACAACACTGCCTGGGCGATCAACCCGATGACAAGTAGCCAACAAAGCCAGGCCAGGCCCTTCGTACACTGTGCCCATCACAGTGACAGCTTGGTCGCTCAGAGACAGGCGCTCGCCGCAGTGATCGGCCAGGATCGATTGGATACCAGAATAGGATTCTGAGCCACCCAATACTAACACCGAACCTTCCTGAGGCAATAGGCCACCCCGCGCGATCGAGACTATCGCTGTGCGATTACCGATCGGCTTCTGCTGTTCCTGAGCTTCGATACGTGCGACGACATCCCGAAACGGCGATGGCTGGCCCGGCTCATCCGTAAACGCCATCAGGACAGACCGGCGCCGGTCTGTGACATAGTGATTGAGCACTGGCGACAACGATCGCCGTGGGATCCGTCGAAAGGTCATGAACTCGGGATCGAGATCGATCGTAACCGGCCGAGCAGGCAAGGTCACAGAGACCCTCTCGTCCAACGACCGAAGCGATAGCGTCAGACGATGCTCGCTGCCACCTTCCATACGAATCAGCAACTGCAGGGGTAGGCGAAAGGGCTTCTTTGATTGAATGATCGTGGCTTCCAGCTGGAAGGTCTGCGTTGGCTCCCCTCCCACCCGACGGGCCACTGCCTCCGATAACGACAGCTCCGGCGCCCCATCCTGCTCCAGCCACTGTGCGAAGAACCATCGGAGATCCCGCCGGCTCTCTTCTGCAAAGACCTGCTCGAGGTCATGCCATTCCGCATACCTGCCACGATATCTTGCGATCAAGCTCGTGAGGGCTCGCCAGAAGATCTCCTCTCCCACCTCCTGGCGCAGGAGGTGGAATACCATGGCGGACTTTTGATAGCCGATGGCATTGTCACGCTCATTTTCTTTCTGCGTGAACTGCGAAACTGGATAGTCCCGCTCAGGCGGCACATGGAGATTGTACCCCTGTACCATTAGACGGCGCTGATCCCGCGCCTGCGCGCGATCCCCCATCAGTTCGTGCCAATAATAATTGGCCAGGTAGGTCGTCAGGCCCTCCACCCAATTCCCGCGATCGGCGCGATTGAAGACCCCATTGCCGATCCACGAATGCACGATCTCGTGGCCGAGCGCGTAGGGTTGCACATAATGGCGTTTGATGATGCCACTCCCCAGTAGGGTGAACGAGGGCATGCCGAGCCCGCTCGCAAAGAAATTTTCAACCACGGCGAACTTTTCGAACGGATAGGGGCCCAATAGAGGGATATAGGCGTCGAGATAGCGAGCTGTGGCATCGAGGTATTCCTCGGCCAGATGTGCATCATCGGGGAAGAGATAGGTCGAAAGCTGAATCCTCTGACCGGTCTTGGCGATCCAGTCGCGGGACGATGTGACAAAGGTATTGGCGACGAGCGTGAGAGCCTCGCTCGGCTGCGTCACAGCCCATTCCGTCATCACCATCTGCTCGTCTCGACAAAGCCTGATTGGACAGGTCTGAGATTCACCGGCCTTCCCCTGGGTGACGACAGCCCATCCCCTGGGCACGGCGACGACCACTGCATAAGTACTGAGTGACTCAGAGATATCGGGATACCAGTGGCTCTCACTGCTCACGTACACGCCTTCCGGCCCGATATGCCCGGCAGTTTCGCTGGGCGTCACAAAACGAAGATGCCGCGCGTCTCGCGGCGGATCGTTGATGACGCCATGGTAGTACACATCGAGCGTCACCAATCCAGCCTCCACCGCCTCAGATGGAATACTCACCTCCTGAGCCGACTCCGGTGCAGCACCATACTTGAGTTCAAACGGCACATCGGAAATGGCATCCTCCGCCCCGGTCGATCTGTGCACGAGGGCAATGTGGTCGATCTGCAATGTGCGGGCAAGGGAGAAGCGAATCGAAGCCTTCGGCTGCGGCACCTCAAGGGTCAGCCGGTCCCTTGCGGCGAGGGCATGCTCTTCAGGGACGATCTGGACGAAAAGCTCATGATGACGAATGGTGACTCGCGGCAGCAGCGGGTCAGCTGCGTAGGCAATGCCGAGCGCCCCATGGCCGAGGAGCACGACAAGGATGAGACGGGAAATAGAGACTACCCTGCTTCCGATTGGCATCGGAAGAGTTTTAGCATTCGCGACAGACGAGCACAAGCTGGATAGACATCAGTAACTGCTCCAGATCGATCGGCTTTCCGATGACTTCTTGCGGCTCCAAAGCCCAGGCTTGCTCCTTACCGTAACTCCCGGTGATGATGATCACCGCGCCGGGATATTCTTGTTGACGGAGTTGCCGAAGCACCTCGACGCCATCCATGCCGGGCATGAACAGATCAAGGAGAATCAGGTCGGGGGGCGCTTGCTTCACCATCGAGAGGGCCTCGGGGCCGTCTTTCACGCCAAGCGCTCGATAACCTCGGAGACTGAGGAACTGAACGAGCAGGTCCCGAACCAAGGGTTCATCATCGACGACGAGGATTGTTTCCCCCGTATCGACCATGGCTGCACTGCCTGCTTCAGGTGGAGGCGATATGGACTTTTCCGGTAACTGCACGATCCGGCTGATACATTCGACCAGTACATCAAGCGACAGGCCCTTGCGGATAAAATCCGTGACACGTAATCCCCGCGCTTGATTTTCCTGCTCTTCGGTCGCCCCACCGCCCAGGATGATCACCGGCGCATGGGGATCGTAGGCACGGATTTCTTTGAGCACGGTCAGTCCGTCCATTTCAGGCATGTGAAGATCGAGAATAGTGACACGAGGAGCCTGCTGGCGGAAAATGCCCAAGCCTTCAACTCCACTTGTCGCCGACAGTACCTGATAGCCATGCCGGGTAAGAACGGACTGGATCAGCTCGCAGCTCATGCGGTCGTTATCAATAACCAAGATCTTGGTCATAGTCCAGTCTCAGGGACGGAAAGCGTGGGGTAGCACTTCAGGTAATTCGCAAGCTTAGCCTAACACAGGCGGGGGCGGCGGAGAAGAAAATGACGGGATCCCACCGGGATTGTGAGAAAGCTGCACGCGACGGGTGTGGTCTGTTTCGTCGGTGTGGTCTATTTGGTTGGTAAACCCGGAAAACTAAAGACACAAGAAAGACCAGATAGACCTGCTAGGAGGGCGGCGTCGATATCCCCAGGAGTGCGTCCACAAAATCGGTGCTGTGAAAATCCTGTAGATCCTCAACCGACTCCCCGACTCCGATCAGCCTCACAGGCAACTTTAGCTCCTCAGCAATCGCAACGACGATCCCGCCGCGAGCGGTGCCGTCGAGCTTCGTCAGGACCAAGCCTGTGACGCCGACCGCTTGATGGAACTGCCGGGCTTGGGACAGTGCGTTCTGCCCAACCGTCGCGTCCAGCACGAGAAGCACCTCGTGCGGAGCGCCAGGGCATTCCCCTCCGATCACACGAGTGATTTTGCGAAGTTCATCCATGAGATTTGACTTCGTGTGCAGCCGGCCTGCCGTATCGATTAGGACCACATCCACCCGCCGGGCTTTTGCGGCAGCGACCCCATCGAATGCAACAGCCGCGGGATCGGCTCCATGGCGGTGACGGATCACATCAACGCCGACCCTGTCGGCCCAGACTTGTAGTTGATCGATCGCCGCTGCGCGAAAGGTATCGGCTGCCACCAGCAACGGAACCTTCCCGGCCGACACAAGCCGTTGCGCAATCTTGGCAATCGTGGTTGTCTTACCCACCCCGTTCACGCCCACTGCCAGGATGACGAAGGGCTTGGGACCTTTCTCAAGCAGGGACTCCAACGACAGCCCTTGCGCTGGGGCCAGCACCTCCAGCAGTGTATCCCGCAATCCCGAACATACCCGACTTGGCTGTGAGGCATCAGCCCCTTGAAGCTGTTGTTTGAGGCGCTTCATCACGCGATCCACGACAGGGGCGCCGAGATCGGAGGCAATGAGGGCCGCTTCGAATTCCTCCAAGAGGGCAGGGTCCGCCGCACGGCCAAGCAGGCGATCCATAGACCCGCGAACAACATTGCGCGTTTTGGTAAGCCCGTCGCTTAGCCGCTGCAGCCATCCCATAGATCTATCCGTAAAGCCGATTCATTGAATCTTGCTTCTTTCACCTTTCACGCTTGTCTCGCGCGTGCCCCTCTCTCCACTAGTTTCGGCCACCGCACAAGCGACTGCAAAATCATCCGTTCACGACGATGCATCCGACGCGCTTCTTTTTCATTCTGCTCATGATCGTAGCCGCAGAGATGCAGAATGCCGTGGATCAAAAGAACCGTCAGCTCTTCATCCAGCGATCGTTGGTCCTGCTTGGCTTGGCGGGTTGCCGTCGGCACAGCAATTACTACGTCACCCAATGGCCCAGGCGTGAGGCGTGAGGCGTGAGGCGAACGAGCGTTTCGCATCGAAAAAGCCAACACGTCGGTGGTGCAATCTTTGCCACGATACCGACGGTTGAGACCCCGCATCCGCCGATCCCCTACGAGCAGGATACCCAGTTCACCCGAGGCTGCCCCAACAGCGGAAAGAATCGCCCGCGCCAACTGATCCAAGCGCGCCTGGTTAAACGTCACCTGGCGGACATGGCTCTGCACATGGACCGGCATTAATGCGACTGGCCCCAAGGGTCCACAAGCGGTGAAGCAGGGAGGACAGGCTTCTGCTGTTTATTGTGCGACGACGGTCGACGAGCCGTCGCGCCGGATGACGGGCTGGAAGACTGAGTGGGGCTCAGATGCTGATCATAGGCTTTGATAATGTCCTGCACCAACTTATGGCGGACTACGTCCCGCTCGTCGAAATAGATGAATTCGATGCCTTCGACATCTCGCAGAATTTCCCGCACCTCGATCAGGCCGGAGACCCGTTCGGGCGGCAGATCCACCTGGGTAATATCGCCTGTGACAACCACCTTGGAATGGAAGCCGAGCCTCGTGAGAAACATCTTCATTTGCTCTGCCGTGGCATTCTGCGCTTCGTCGAGAATGACGAAGGAATCGTTCAAGGTGCGGCCCCGCATAAAGCCGAGTGGAGCAATTTCAATATCACCCCGCTCGATTGCCCGAGTCGCCCGTTCCATATCCATCATGTCGAAGAGCGCGTCATAGAGAGGGCGAAGGTAGGGATTAACCTTCGCAATCATGTCGCCCGGCAAGAACCCGAGCTTCTCACCTGCTTCAACAGCTGGACGCGCGAGAATAATTCGACTCACCTCTTTCTTCAGCAACGAACTCACCGCCATCGCCATCGCCAAATAGGTTTTTCCCGTTCCAGCCGGGCCGATGCCGATCACGATGTCGTGCGTCTCAATGGCTTCGATATAGGCTTTTTGCGTCGGCGTCTTCGGCGCGACAAAACGTTTCTTCGTGACGATGGTCGCCGCATTCGAGAGGAGTTCTTTGATCGGACACTCAGGACTATTCCGGAGTGCGCTCAAGGCGTGGGTGATGTCATCGGGCTGAAGGACCATCCCGTCGTTGGCGAGAATGGCAAGTTCCGTGAGGATACGTTCCGCGTGGCGAACAGCCTCTGGAGCACCATCGAGTGTGAGTTCTTCGCCGCGCGCCGAGAGGCGCACACCGAGGTCCTCTTCGATCAGCTTGAGGTGCCGGTCGTGGTGACCGAACAGAACGGAGGTGTTCGTGCCTTCTCGCAGTTTGAGTTTACGCACAAGCGCTAAGGTATGCTCCCTCCCTACGGCGAACGCGGAGTGATTCTAGCAAACCGGCGATTGGGGTGACAAGCGGAGAAAATGACAAAGCTGCGCGGGCACATTCACGCCCCTTCCGGCTTAGCAGGCTTGCCCGAAACAGGGAGAGTAAAGTCGAATTCCTGAAAGGCTTTTCCCCCTTGCCCGTCTTCAGCGATGATGCGAACTCGATGGCTGCCATGTTGCTCCGGGGGGATCTGCCAGACAAGCTGCCCTGTTTCTTTGTCAATCACCATCCCTGGAGGCGCCACTTCCAGGAGAAAGCTGAGGGAGTCTCCGTCCGCATCGACCGCCTTCACTCGATATTCGTACCGTTCGCGGCCAATGAGGTCCACCGGGACAGAGACGATCTTCGGAGGACTATTTCCAACGTAGACCGCTTCAGAACGAACCGACTTCCCAACAGACGATTGGTCCCTCGGAGTCACTTCCACCTCGAGCGTATCTTTGGTCTGAAATCCTGTCGTATCCAATGTGGTGTCCGGCCCCTGTTTCACAACCTTGCCATTGCGCCACCAGCGAAGATCGAACTGCATCTCGTCCCGATCTGCATCGGAAGCATCCATCTTCGCAAAGACCGGTGCATGCGGATCGACCGGCCGCTCGATATAGAGGTTGGTGACGACCGGGGGGGTGTTGCCGACAATCACGGGAGCAGCCTTGTAATGAGCTCCTTGAGCTGTGCCTCTTGTCGGCACCAGATCGACCGTCACCCGGTCTCCGCGCTGTAACATACTCGGCATCAAGGTCGGTCCTGTCTGACCTTGAAGGGGGTAACCGTTTGCCATCCATTGGTACTGAATTCCAGCCCTATCCGAAGAATCACCATCCGTCTCGATCATCACCTTGACCGTCTCGTTCAACGTGATGGGATCTGGGGTGATCGTCGCTAAACTGATGGTCGCAAGGTTCTGTGAGGAGGCAGCATTTGGAGAAGAAGATCCATCGCCTGTATGGGAGTTCTGATTGCACCCGACGAACAGGAGAGAACCAATAACACAGAGCGATGGAAAGAATCTTATGTACAGCACTTGTTATCTACAGTCTCGTTGGTTGCTAGACGTTGCTCTGCTCTGCTACTTGAGCCGGGAGGAACCATGATACTAGGTCCCTCCAGGCCCTTTTACCCTTTACTCAAGCTCGCTGACGTATCCACGTCAGATACCGGCTCCAGGGAGGGTTCGGCCCACTTGCATCCTTACACTCGCTGCTCCCTGTGCTCATCTGACTACAGAACTTGATCGGCGGCTTGCCTCCGGTCCCACCTCCGTTGGAGGAGCCGTTAGACGTCCCAGGCCCATCGATATGGACGGCGACTTGAGAGGCCACCCCCTCGCCCATCAAGACCCTGGTGTCGCTGTTCGTATTCGCACCGGAGGCACTGGTCCCGATAATCGGCGACGAATAGGCCGACCCAGTCTTGTAATACAGGGCATAGAGATAGCTCGTCCCGGTGGAGGAGCAGAAATCATTCGTCGGTATGAGTGTCGGAAAGAACACCGCTCCGGCAAGTACGACCGGGCTGGAGACAGACCGTTCCGCCGACGTGCCGGCTGCAGTCACCAGCTTGACGTACCATCCATCCTTGCTCTGGACTAACCCCACCATCGAGTTGGTCCCCGTGGTCACATCCGTGAGAGTAGGATTGTTGGGATCGGTCATTTGGTTTGTCCCGGTCGCACAGACGACACAGACCACCGCACTCGTGGTGTTCACCAGAGCCTTAGCACTAGTATCGTCGATTACACAGTTTGTGGTACTCGTCTGGGTGCAACCTCCGTTCATCACGTTGTCTTTAATTCCGAATAGGTACTGTTGCGCAGTATCGGTCTTGTCGGAGTTACTCAAGTAGCGGCCGGTGCCGAAAAAGACCCAGACCTTATTCGCATCGTCGATCGTCACCGACGGTGCAGTCGTAATAGGCCCCACTTCCACCGTGGCTCCGGTCAACGCATTGTAGTCATAGAAGTCATCGATGATTTCCGTGGCTGATCGATTGCCCCCGTTGGCGACACCCCAGGTCGAGGTGCTGCAAGGAGCATTCACGCAACCGCTGGTGGTCAACCGATACATTTTACCCCTCCAGGGCAAGGATCCGTCGTGGATCGTGCGACCGAAGTAGGCGACATCGTGGCGGTAATCGAAATTCCGATCTAGCGCGACAATGTTACTGAGAAATGACCGCCAGGAGCCGATCGGCATCGTGGTCACCTGAGAATTGCCGGCACCAGGCCCAACCTTCAAATCCACTGCATACACCTTGGCTGTTTGTGTTGAAGCGGCTGACAAGTCTGCCGCATAGCCGTTAGGCCCGGAAGGGAACAGGGCCATCCACTTCGCATTGGTATTGTCGATCTTCGAATCAGCCGTCGGACTTACTCGTGCCACTGTCGGAAGGGCTGTCGTAAGCCCCAACCCGGCATCGCTGAAACTCCAGAGGAGCTTGGGATTGACATCCGGATTGGTAATATCGAGCACAAAGTAGGCACTGTAGAAATTACGGTTTGTCCCGCTGATATTGACCGTCATCGTAGGGGCGCCTGTGCCGGAAGCACAGCTTCCGCAGCTCCCCCCCATGCGGAAACCTCCAATCAGAATGGTGCCCCAGCCGTTTGGATGGTCCGCGTCAGGCGTGAAAATCCTCACGTCCGCAACCGTCGGTTTAAGGTCCACATAGTAGACATGGCTGTAATCTGCTCTCGTCAACCATTGCAACTGCGGCAGGAGCTGGTAGGGGATGTAGCCCCAGAGCTCGTCCCCGAGAGGGCGGCCGCTGCTGTTGTCGGTTGGGTTTTTCGTATACCACCCATGCTCGACCACGCCAGCCGTCGTCACATCATCGCTCTTGTGGTAGAAGCCGCCGTTGAACGCATGCAGCATTCCGTCGTTCGCGCCGACATAGATGACCTCACGGCGATCTTTCCAACGGGTAAAGAAATCCGTGTAGCTGGAATCTCCATAAATCAGATCGTAGTTCGCGCGCGGCGCTGTCACGATGGTGGGAGTAGAGTGGATCGGATCGCCCAGTTTCCACACCTTGTAGGTGCCGCTGCCGATCGGCACTTCCACCATGCGAGTGCGAAGCCCGGCGATTTCGTCCCCGCGGACGAAATCGATGATGTTGTCCGCCGTATAGGGGGCGGCGCCGGCCCTAAGATATTGACTCAACGTCGCAGAATTCGCAGTGCTGAATTGCATCTCCTCGCCGGCATCCACCAGGCCGTCATTGTCGATATCCACCCAGGTCAACAGATTTCTCGACGAGGAGGCGAGGTTGGCCAACTGTTTGCCGCCTTCCCAGAACGGAAGGATATCTTTCAGCGCCAGACCTGAGATCGTCGGCGTCGTACTGTCATCTGCGAACCCATCCGCATTGGAATCCTTGTACTTGTCGACCAACACAGTCCCATAGGTAAGACTGTTCGGGTTGTTATCGTACCTAGTCTTCACGATGTAATCGTTTTCATAGACGAGTCTTCCATCCTGATCCGTATCTTCCCGAAAGTTCCCGACGTGATCGATGAACAGGCCCTGCGTATACCCGGTCCATCTCACATTGACTCCAGCCTGCCCGACGGTGCTGGTGTAGAAGTAGGCCTGATACACACTCCCCTCACCGCTGGCGGAAGTGGCCAATACGGAAATGGCCGTTCCGGATGAACTCTTCCGCAAGATTGCCGTGATGGTCGCCATCAGCCTATCTTGTAGGTCGTCCACGTTGGAGGACTCGAAATAGTTATCGGGAATTCCGTCGGTTCCCGGCGCGCCGGTCGCATTGACGACCTTGTCCCACTCAGTCACCAGGTCCGGAAGGTTATTGTTATTGCTGTCTTCGAACCCGCCCAGCTTGGCTGTGTGCATCAAGATTTCTCTGCCTGCGATGTTGCCGAACGCGAAAAATGTGTAGATAGAAATGCTCTGCAGCCCCTGCAGACAATGACCGGTCACGTTGAGCACCGCTATCGTGCCATCCGTCCCAGCAGCGGTACAGGGCCGCAGGTCATTCGTATGGGCCCAGTAGGCTACGTCATCTAGATAGTGGTTTCCGCTCGATGCGTAATCGGTCTTGTGTTCCCCCAAAAGAAAAGGAGCGGTGGTTAACGGGTGGGCATTACATGTTCCATCAAGGGGAGGTGTGGGGCTGCTCGTGTCCGCACCGACACAGTGGGTTCCATGTTGTCCATGGCCGTAATCCTGGGCCCCTACCGGGATATTGGTATCCTGCGTCGGTTCCCCGTCTGTCACGAGGATGACGAAGGTCTTGCAGCAGCGGACCTGCGTGGAGGTCGTGGCCCAAGGTGGTGTGTGATTGCTTCCGAAAAAGTACGGATCTCGCCCACAGGCATTGGCAATATAACCGGCCCCAGTCGTACAGGTTTCGCTGCCGGTCAGGGCGGTGAGTTCAGACCCCCCTATTGAACCAACACCTGTCGCCCCAAATGCCACGCCGTTCGAGATGCCTCCGGCATAGGCAATGGGATAGACATAGGCGTTCGTTAGGTACGTGGAATTGATCTGGGCAATATAGCGGGCAGTTTCATAGAGGGACTCAGCAAGAGGAGTCCAGGTCGAAGGAAAGGACTCCTGAACCGCATCCACCATGGCTGCTGTATTAGAGATGAAGGTCTCCACGGTCGACCCTGAAAAATCGATCGATTGGCGAGAACCGACCCCCACCAACATCCTGGCTCCGTCGCCGGTCGGTTTGAATTCAAACAGCCCGAACCGGGCCTGGGCCCCAATCTGCTGAATCACCCCGGTCGGCTCAGTGCTGTATCCGATCTTGAGTTGAAATCTCTTATTTGTGTTGTAATCACCATCTCCGCAATTGCTATTAAACGAGTTGTCGTTGTCGACACAGAAATAGGCGTCGGCAACACCGATCCAGAGAGTCGCGGGGGTGCCCGATCTCTCGGCCAACGGAATTCTTCCAATGTATGATGTTGGTCCTGCCGCAGATTGAACATCTACTAACTCGACATTCACCCCTGTCGCTTGCGCCCGCACCGTCTTGAGTGCCGGGGTCCCATTGGTGGGACAGGTTCCGTCCGCTGCCCGCGCGACAAAACAATCGCCGCCGATCATCGCTTTCTTGAGGGCATCGAACCGCCGGAAGGTGGCAAAATTTAAAAAGTTTCCATCCCATTCAGTGTCGGAACAGGGCGTCGCCAAGCCCGCCTTTACTGTCGCTGGCTCGAAGCGCGCGTCGGCACCGTTGTCGTAGGTGTAACAGCGTAGAGAGTCGAAGTAGCCGGAGAAATTGAATGTGTTGGTGAAAGGCCTATCGCCTGCATCGTTGCAGTCCCCATCGGCTGGAGTAGAGAGGTCGCAAGCCAGACCGCTCATACTGCCGGAATTGTCTAGCAGCAGGATGATATTGGGCGCGACTTGGTCGTTGACGAAGGGCGGAACTCCGTAGTACTGGTCCATCGTTTGGGCCTGGACCGCCCCAGGCCCGATGAGACAACCAATCAATGCGAGCATGACGGTTCCACGAGTGGCGATATTCCGGCTCTTCATGGCACCCTCCATTCTTGTTGCACCAACCATCCTGTCTACCGTTTCTCTATTAAAAGGGGAGAGTCACAATCATCTGGTCGATCATGTTGCTTTGCTCTTTCTTGACGTGAAACTTTACTTCGGCACTCACCATCAGACGACCGAGATCCATCGCTTCTCCATGTTGATCAAGCATGACGACATCCGGCATCACACCATAGTTCCGTCCATCGATGTCTAGCGTCTTCTCATAGATGGCGGTAATCGTGCCGTTCTGATAGTTGATCGTCTTAGAAGGAATGGGCTGCTCGTCGGCCTGCGTGATGCCAAAACTCACGACAGAGAAGACTGCCACTGACAACATCACGATCCCAACGCTCAGAAACAATCGGCTCTGTCCACCCATCCGGCCGCCTGGATACAGACCCTTTCTTCCCCTCTGTCGGCGAACATTGTCTTTCATGGCGATCCTCCTTATCCAGCTGTCGCTAGTCTAGTAGGGCCTTGGCTGACAAAAAGATCCCGGGTTATTACAGACATATAAGGCCCCGACTTGACTCGTGATTCCAGTAGTCAAATTTTGCGCAACACAAGTGATTTGATAGAAAGTATCCGTCAACGGAGTCGAACTGCCGGAAGCGCTCTCACTCCCCGCGGCATATTTGATGTACATCCGATCAATGTCGCCAAATACCTGGTAGTTACCGATCGTCATGGCCAGGTTTGGCGCAGAGCCAGCTCCAACCGGGAAATCCACATTGCCTCCGTCATTGATGAGCTCCCCGGCCAACACGGCGGCATTCGCGAGCGGTACAGGACCAGGAGGAACCGCGTTGTCGAGCAACGCCGGCGGCAGGACATGATTTACCCAAAACTGTTGGAGCACGTTCGCTCCGGTGCTCACACAGGACTCAGCCGCTGCCACTGAAGCTTCATTGGCACTGACGGAACCGGCAATTTGCCGCTCAGATCCAGTGACGGCAAGGATTGAGATCCCCATCAGGGTCATGATCAGGATCACCATCATGACGGTGATCAGACTCACCCCCCCTTCGTCCCATACATATGACCTCTTATACTGCTCACTCATTGTCATCTTCCTTCCCAATTCAGGACCAAGGTCTCGCATTTCTCGTCTCTACTGTTCTCGTCACCACACGCCGGCGCACCGATGCATAAGGAGGAACCTGCGCTGCAGCATCGCCTGCCACGAAGACTCCGCCTGCATGGGGATGGTCATCGACTGTGAGAAAGGTACTGGATAAGACTCCCGGTCCTGCCTGTGAATTTCCTTCCCCGAGCCCTGTATCCATCGATTGTTGCCGGGCGACGATCGACACTTGAACCATTTTGATGGCGGAGGGAGTCATGGGCGGATTGTTCCAGATCTGGTTCGAGGTGTAATCCGGTTGATCGAAGATAAGGTTCAGGCTCACGTCATCGATCCGACCATTCGGCTCGGAGAGACCGGCGGCCGGCAACACGCAGCCGTCGCAAGCATAGGCGAGCTGCATATCCTCAATCCCGTTGACGATCGGCAAACAAGGACTCGCCGCGACATTGCAATTCGGCAGAGTACGACCAAAAGAATTGACCGTGGCATTGGCAATCCCGCGAACCAGGCAGGGGGCATTACCGCC
This sequence comes from Nitrospirota bacterium, assembly GCA_016219645.1. NCBI lineage: Bacteria > Pseudomonadati > Nitrospirota > Nitrospirota bacterium. The sequence continues at coordinate 2,134 of JACRLR010000019.1, read as the reverse complement.
ACAGATATTGTTGGCATCTGCGCCGGGAGTACCACCGGCAAGCTGAGGAATGACCTGATAGGTGATGCATTGAAGGATGAATACTTGGGTCCCGCTGGGAATCACCGTTGGGCCAGGATCGGGGACCGTCAGCAAGATGGGAGCGGCAGCGCCTTGCACCTGAGCCATGACGATGCCGCCGAGCGAAATAAAGGAGTTGGCGCCGAACCCCGCTGCAGTCATAGCAGGTAGGATGGCTGCGTTGATCGGCACATTTGGAAAGCCCACAGCTCCTAAACCAAGTGCTGCTGTGGTCTGCCAGGCCGTAATCCCCGGCGCAGCGTACACCGTGAGGGGCACCACGAGCGATATTTGATCCGGCCCCGTATCGTTAACCCCGACAGTCGGATTGTTATCCCCAGGAAGAATCGGCACGGGAATCCCGCCGATTCCGCAGTTTCCAACCGGGGGTGGATTTCTCGATGGATCGATAGGAGGCCCAAACCCAGCCATTTTAATATCGTGGGTAATAATCTCCATTGCCATACGCGCGTTCTGTTGAGCGTCGGAAGTTTGCTCATTGGCCCGTACTGCCTTGCCTGTCATCGTCAGGGCAGCCATGCCGGCCAATACGATGACAGAGGTCACGGCAGTCGCCACCATGATCTCGACCAATGTGAATCCCTGCTCAGCTTGCTTGTCTCGCGATCTCATTCCATCCCTCCGCCCCTTTCTCCTTCGGCTATTCATTCCGGCGCGATGATCGTGTTCACCGTGACCCTCTTGGTTCCAGGAACCCAGGCTGCCGAACCCCCAGCAATGGTATTTTGACTTGATCCGATCCAAGTGACTGTCACGCCAATGTTGTTTTGATTGAGCCCCACAGGTCCTGCGGCCGCCACCGCCACCTGGGCTTGAACCCCTATTAATCCCGACGCGAACAGGCGGGTTTGCCATTGGAGACAATCCCCTCGCGCCACAGGCTGCGTCAGTGCATTCTGGGTGCAGAGCGCTGGATTCGCCGAGGCCAGATTGATTCCGTTATAGCCATTCACGAGGTTCCTTCGATTGAATTGCATCCGTTCGACGAGTTCCGTCGCAAGGTTTGTGGCAACCATCACTTCATTGCTGTCGCTGTTGCGCGTGAACGACAAGGTCGTCATCCCAGCCAAGCCGAGCAACCCAACTGCTAGAATTGCCGACGACAGCATGGCCTCAATGAGCGTAAACCCCTGTTCCCGATGAATCCTGTTTGTCCTCACGTTCCTATCGTGCATGCAATCACTCATCACCGAACCCTCACAGCCTGACAAGTCCACTGGTTCCGCTCGGCGCAATGTTAATGCGATATTGCGTGGTTGGAGTTCCTCCGAGAGTCCCGCCAACCTGGATCGTCTGCACCCCTGTGCCAGGCACACTCGTCCTGATCCCATAGGAATTAAACTGGACTACTCCACCGTTCGGAATGCCACCGTTATTGAAGACTAATGGCGCCATATGCCTCGCCGTAATCCCGTTGAGGCCTTGAAGAGCAGGAGCGCCAGCCAAGTTGGTAGTTGTCATCTGGATATCCCCATTCACCATTACGATTTGGACATTCAGAGTTTGGTTCGTGGTCATCGCCCTCGTACGAACCAGCACGAGGTGGCGAGCGATTTCTGAGGCTATGGCCTTCGCTTCATAGTCGTAGTACATCCGCGTGAAACTCGGGGTAGCGATCGCGGCAGCGATCCCGATAATCGCCACTGCAATCATGAGCTCGATAAAGGAAAATCCTGTCTCACGAGACAGAACCTTATCGCACTGTGTCTTCATACATACACCCATGGCTGGCCGCCAATTGAGCAATTGGCATGCCGACCGTTTCGATTGCTATTCGAGTCTCAACTCGTGGATTTTAAATCTCTTTATTGGCTTACGATGGAGGAAGAATTAGGCGGATTTCTGGAGAAGATCGACAATTTGTGTCATAGCAGGTGCACATTTTGTGCCGCCCTGCCGAGGAGGAAGGCTACTGTGCGGGTTCAAGATCCTAGTGCAACACCTGTATCCTGGGAATTCCAGGAGCGAAGGAGTTGCACATGGGACAATATCAACGGTTAACCCTGATGGAGCGTGAAGAACTCAGTCGTATGTTGGCCGCCGGGTATAGTCT
>JACRLR010000017.1 GCA_016219645.1 Nitrospirota bacterium | reverse complement strand
GGCTCTGGAATGTGCTGATGTTTCAAGCTTGGTCGAGCGCTCATGGCAGATCATCCGCGCCTTCTGTATCTCATCACTGAAGACTGGTATTTCTGGTCTCATCGTCTCGACCTGGCGCGGGCCGCACGGGAAGCAGGCTACAACGTGATCGTGGCGACTCGCGTGACCGATCACGGAGAACGAATCCGAGGAGAAGGGTTTCAGCTCGAACCGTTGGAGATGGTCCGTCGGAGCCGCAATCCGTTTCGCGAGGTGATCGCCGTGGCAGAACTTGTGCGGTTGTATCGTCGCGTGAACCCTGATGTGGTGCATCATGTGGCCATGAAGCCGATTCTGTACGGATCCCTGGCTGCGTGGCTTACCCGAGTCCCGTCCGTCATCAACGCATTCGCCGGTCTTGGGTATGCTTTTATGGATGAACGGAACGGGCTGTTGCGTTGGTGCGTGAAGACGGCATTCAGAACCGTACTCCGTTTGAGCCATTCCGTCGCACTGGTCCAAAACCAAGATGATCAGGATCGGCTCGTCGGAGAGGGGGTGGTCCCTGCCTCTCGAGCGAGGATTATTGCCGGTTCAGGCATCGATGTCGCGGTTTATTCCATGCAGCCGCAGCCATCCGGTATTCCGGTTGTTGTTCTGCCGGCACGCATGCTCAGGGACAAAGGCGTCGGGGAATTTGTAGAAGCCGCCAGACGGCTCAAGCAAAAAGGCATCCATGCTCGGTTTATTCTCGTCGGTCGACGAGATGAACATAACCCGGCGGCTATTCCGGAAATCCGCCTGAAGGAGTGGGTGCAGGAAGGGGTGGTTGAGTGGTGGGGACACCGAGAGGATATGCCGGCTGTCTATGCAGCGGCCATGCTGGTCGTGCTGCCGTCGTATCGAGAGGGGCTTCCCAAAGTATTGTTGGAAGCGGCAGCCTGTGGCAAGGCCATAGTAGCCACAGATGTTCCCGGCTGTCGGGAGATCGTACGTGATCGGTTTAACGGGTTGCTGGTTTCCCCGAGAGACTCCACCGCGTTGGCGGCGGCCATTGAAGAACTGCTATCCGACCAGGCGTTGCGAGAGGTGATGGGACAGCGAAGTCGGACCCGTGTTCTGGCGGAATGGT